>NZ_JALDTU010000005.1:0-163482 GCF_023109005.1 Streptococcus oralis
ATAATAGGCCACGCAAATGTCTTAACTGGAAAACTCCTTATGAAGTCTTCTATGAAGAAAATGTGCACTTAATTTGACAATTCAAGGTAGAAAAATCTAAATTATTTGTATAATAAAATAGTTTTATAAATTGAAATAAATGAACAAGTTTAGAAAATGTTGCTTTGATAGAACAAATAACACGAACGATAAAACTAAATAAGAACATTACATACGCAAATATTACATTTTTGTGACAATTCAGACTTTTATGAAAATTTTTGATTATTTGCGTTATAATAGGTATACTTTAAAGAAAAAGGAGATTATTTATGAATAGACGACAACGTTTTTCATTACGGAAATACAAATTTGGTCTTGCTTCAGTTTTATTGGGAACTGCATTGGTTTTTGGAGCAAGTCAAGTCAGTGCCAATGAGCAGAGTACAGGTGAAAATCAAGCTCAAACTCAGGAAATTAAGACAGAGCTAAAAGACGATAAACACTCAAACTCTGCGACTGACCAAACCAATAATAATGTGATAGCTCCAGTAGTTGGAGAGAAACAAGAAGCTGAAACTTCTAAAGAGGATGCTAGTAAACAAGATGCTAAGGTAGAAGCTCCGGTTGATAAAACTGCTGAAGCCCAAGAATCAGGAAAAGATAGCGCAGTTGCAAAAGAAGAAAATCAAGGTGTCGTTCAAAAAGAAACAACAGTCGATACCAGTACAGCGCCTGCTACTGAGAAGGCTTCTAACATAGAGAACAAAGAGGCTCCAGCAACGACAGCTCTTAAAACTACTGGAGAAACAGCAACTACTGAAAAAGAACAAGAAAAAGCTGAGTCTGCAAAACCCAATAGTATTTCAAGCAATGATATCATCACAGTACCGAAAACTTGGAAGGCTGGTTACAAGGGGACGGGGACCGTTGTTGCCATTATTGACTCTGGGCTTGATTTGAATCATGAGGTTCTTCGAATTTCGGACCCATCAAAAGCAAAATTTAAAAACAAGGAAGCCATCGAAGCAGCTAAAAAGGCTGCTGGAATCGATTACGGTAAATGGTATAGCGATAAGGTTGTCTATGCCTATGACTACTTTGACGGAACAGATAAGATCAAAGAAGCAGAAAGAACTTCTCATGGGATGCACGTAACAGGGATTGCGGCTGGAAACCCTGATAAAGAAGCACCAAATGGTGAAAAGGTCTATGGTGTTGCGCCAGAAGCCCAAGTCATGTTTATGCGTGTCTTTTCAGATCGCCAAAAGACGACTAGTTCAGCCCTTTATGTAAAGGCAATTGATGACGCAGTTGCCCTGGGAGCAGATGCCATTAATATGAGTTTGGGATCTAGCACAGGTTCTATGGTGGATGCTGGTTCTGATATTGTGGATGCCATCAAACGGGCTCGTGCCAAGGGAGTGTCTGTTCTTATCTCAGCAGGAAATAGCAATACATTCGGAAATGGTTATTCAAAACCGCTAGCTGAAAACCCAGACTATGGCTTGGTTGGAAATCCATCCACTGTTGAAGACTCAATTTCAGTTGCTTCTGTCAACAATAAAACATTGACAACAGCCGTTTTTGAAGTCAAAGGTCTAGAGGGAAATACCGGTCTTCATAACGGAAAATTTGATTATAATCAACCTGAAGCAGATAAGGACTTTGAAAAAGGAAAAGAGTACGAATACGTCGAAGCAGGGTTAGGTCGTGAAGAAGACTTTGCGAAGTTGGATTTAACTGGGAAACTTGCCCTCATTCAGCGTGGAGCCATGAATTTTTCAGAGAAGATCAAAAATGCACGAAAACACGGTGCAGTTGGTGCTTTGATCTACAATAATGTAGAAGGTGCAAACATCAATATGGCTATTGATGATGAAGCAAAGAAAATTCCTTCTGTATTTATTTCTAAACAGTATGGTGAAGCCTTAAAATCAGGAAACTACAAGATTGTTTTTAATGGTAAGATGGATAATCGTCCTTCTGATGTAGCCAATCAGCTATCTGACTTTTCAAGTTGGGGAGTGACTACCGATGGACAATTAAAACCAGACGTGACAGCTCCTGGCGGTAATATCTACTCATCCTTTAATGACAATACCTATGGTAGTATCAGCGGAACCAGTATGGCGGCTCCTCACGTTACGGGTGTTGCAGTTTTGGTTAAGGAATACCTTCAAAAACACCATCCAGAATTGACTCCTGAGCAAGTATCAGAGACTGTCAAGGCCTTGATCATGTCAACTGCAAAACCACATGTTAATAAGGACACAGGCACTTATACCTCTCCTCGTCAGCAAGGTTCTGGTATTGTTGACACAGCTGCTGCAGTGTCAACAGACCTCTATGTAACGGGTGAAAATGGTTATCCAAGTGTGACTTTAGGAAATGTTGGAGATCAATTTACTTTCAAGGTCACTGTACACAATATTTCAGATACTGACCGTACTCTCAAGATGGTAGTGAATGCCAATACAGACGAAGTCCAAGATGGGAAATTCACCCTTCGACCTCGAAAACTAACGGAGACAGTATGGCCTGAAGTGACGGTCAAAGCCCACAGCAGTCAAACAGTCACTGTTAAAGTGGATGCTCGAAAATTTGCTACTGAACTCAGCAAACAAATGCCAAATGGCTATTTCCTTGAAGGGTTTGTTCGCTTTGTAGATCCGGCAGATGATGGGGATATTGTGAGTCTTGCATTTATGGGCTTCCGAGGTGAATTCCAAAATCTCCCCGCTGTCGAAAAACCAATTTACAACCTTGTTCGAGAAGGGAAAAATGGATTTTACACAGAAGTAGACAAGGAAAATCCTGCCGTTAACTACTCTAATGATGCTACCTATCTAGCTACCTTGCAAAATGACCTTCTAGTGTCTAAAGGTCAACGCCAAGGACGACGAATTACCGTTCTTGGAATTGAACAAAATGCTGAAGGTAAACATGTTCTTCAGTTGGACGAAAAAGGAAATGTCCGTATTGCTATTTCTCCAAACGATGATGGAAACAAAGACCTGGTTGAATACAAAACGGTTGCTTTGAGAAATCTTGTAAATCTTCGTGCAACAGTTTATGCGGCTACAGATACCAAGCATGAACATCCTATTTGGGAGGGCGATGCAAAGGATCTTCGTAAGAATTACTTTGATGGAGACAGTAGAAATCTGAAGAGTTATATTCTAGATAATACTGCTTGGAGAGGCCAGGATTTTGATGGGAATACTGTTGCAGATGGTTTATATGACTATGTTATCAGTTATACACCAGACGTTCCAGGAGCTAAAGAACAATACACGACCTTTAAAATTCAAATTGATACTCAAAAACCTGTCATCACAAGTGGTTATATTCGCTTTAAAGATGGAAATCAAGAATTCGTAGCTCGTAAACCAAAAGATGTGGGTCAAGGTGGTATCCTTTCAGAAAAAGTCTTCTATATCACACCATTTGACCAGAAAGGGACCATGGTTTTAACTGGGAAAGACCAGTCTGGAACTCGTGCGGTTGAGAACACCCATCTGATTATGGCCAATGCTGACGGTAGTTATACACTTCCTAAGAATGTTGACAAGGCTAATATTTACTATCTTGTAGAGGATTATGCAGGAAATGTAGATTATATCTCACTTGCTGAACTTGTCCGCGATCAAAATAGTGGTCGAGTTAAAATTGACTTGAAGGATGCAAAAACAAATCAGGATATTGATACCCTCTACGTCTATCGAATCAAAAATAGCAAGGGACAATATGTTGATGTTGACAAGACAAAAGCGATTCATTTCTTACAATTTGGTCATTATACAGCAGAAATTTTCAGTTATGATCGAACAGAATTGAAATTTATCAGTGCCTTGTCCCAAGAGTTCGACTTGACGGAAGAAAATAGTTTCCAAACCATTACCTTCCTAGCAAATCTCCTAGAATATGCACCGGTGTCTGTTTCCTTCAATCAAGCAGTTCCAAAGACAACTACTGTGGTTCTGAAAGGAGAAGATGGGACAAGTATCACTCTTCCTGCTGAAAAATACGGTCAATACGCCTTTGGTAAGAAAGTTGCTACAGGTCGTTATACTGTACAAGTCACCTTGCCAACTGGATATGAACTCCTTGAAGATCTCGTTTCCTTGCTCGTTCAGCCAGGTCGAAATAATGCTTTGCGTCTATCTGTTGTGTCTAAGTTGGCCTTGATTGCTGCGGTAAATCAACAAAAAGAACTGGTAGAAATGTCTCGTTACTTTAATAGTAGTGCAGATAAGAGAAAAGCTTATGACCAAGCTTTCCAAGTGGCACAGTCAGCCTTGTCAAGCAAATTAAAGCAAGAATTGATTGATGGCGTTCTCGCTAGTCTTGAGGCTGCTGGTAAAGCTTTGGATGGAAAAGATTCGAACGTTACAGCCTTGAAAGAAGCTATGAAAGCTTACTACGCAACGACTAAAACTGGACGATATGCGAATGCCAAGGAAAAAGTACGTCGAGCTTATGATCGTGCCTTCCAAGAAATCGCCTTACTAGCTGTGGATCCTAAAGTCAAACAAGATCAAATTGACCAATCTCTTATTGCCCTAGCTACAGCTAAAAGCAAACTAAATGGCAAGGCCACAGACTTCTCTAGTCTAAAGAAACTGGTCAAGGATGAGCGCCTTTTCCAAGAAAAGAATGCGAGATTTATCTACGCAGATAAGAAAGAAAAAGCAGCTTATCTTTTAACTTTTAAAGAGGCACAGGAACTCCTTAAAGATCCAGGAGCGAGTCAAGAAGATGTCAAAGATGCCATTACAGCATTGAAACAAGCCAAGAGAAATTTACATGGCAAAAAACCAAAAGCGAAAAGACATCCTTAAACAGGACTTTCTGAAGCTTTACTATTAAATGAGTCTGGAACTTTGTTTTCAGACTCATTTTTGGTTTACACTAACTAGAAAATCTGCTATAATACTAGCTAGGAAAGAAAGTCTTATGGCGTTCTTCAGCGAGCTTGGGGTAGTGGGAGCCAAGTAGAACAAGGTAAGAAACTGGCGCTTTCTGTCGTATTTTTAAAAACAATGAAGTAATAAATTAGGGTGGAACCGCGTTTCTGACGCCCCTAGGTCACAGACTTAGGAGTAAAGACACGGTTCTTTTTGTATCCAAAGTCGCAAGAATTTATAAAAGGAGTAAACAATGTCTAAGAAATTAACATTTTACTGCGTCAGTGGCAGAGACCTCCTTACAGTCGGACTGCCCCACGCTCAGCACTAGAGTGCCTGAGCCAGACGCAGTACTAACTCGTCTTGCCTCGTGTAATCGACAAGGCAGACTCGTGTCGCAAAAAATCATTTTTTATTAAGGAGTATTCAATGTCTAAGAAATTAACATTTCAAGAAATTATTTTGACTTTGCAACAATTTTGGAATGACCAAGGTTGTATGCTCATGCAGGCTTATGATAATGAAAAAGGTGCGGGGACAATGAGTCCTTACACTTTCCTTCGTGCTATCGGACCTGAGCCATGGAATGCGGCTTATGTAGAGCCATCACGTCGTCCTGCTGACGGTCGTTATGGGGAAAACCCTAATCGTCTTTACCAACACCACCAATTCCAAGTGGTTATGAAGCCTTCTCCATCAAATATCCAGGAACTTTACCTTGAGTCTTTGGAAAAATTGGGTATCAATCCATTGGAACACGATATCCGTTTCGTTGAGGACAACTGGGAAAACCCTTCTACTGGTTCAGCTGGTCTTGGATGGGAAGTTTGGCTTGATGGGATGGAAATCACTCAGTTCACTTATTTCCAACAAGTTGGTGGATTGGCAACTGGCCCTGTGACTTCGGAAGTTACCTATGGTTTGGAACGTTTGGCTTCTTACATTCAAGAAGTGGACTCTGTCTATGATATCGAGTGGGCCGATGGCGTAAAATATGGAGAAATTTTCATCCAGCCTGAGTACGAGCACTCAAAATATTCATTTGAAATTTCGGATCAAGAAATGTTGCTTGAAAACTTTGATAAGTTTGAAAAGGAAGCTGGTCGTGCCTTGGAAGAGGGCTTGGTTCACCCTGCCTATGACTATGTTCTCAAATGTTCACATACCTTTAACCTGCTTGATGCGCGTGGTGCTGTATCCGTAACCGAGCGCGCTGGCTATATCGCTCGTATCCGTAACTTGGCCCGTGTCGTAGCTAAAACTTTTGTCGCAGAACGCAAACGCCTAGGCTACCCACTTTTAGATGAAGCAACACGAGCTAAACTCTTAGCAGAAGACGCAGAATAAAGAGAGTGATAAATTACGAAAATGGGCGAACAGAGTGAGCCTTGAGCCAGTTGCCGTAGTGATGAAGGTATCCTTAGTGAAGCTAAGGATACTAGGCAAAATTGGAGACTTTAGGCTCCAATTTTAGCAATGAAACAACGAAGTTGGTTGCTTGCGTGCCAATCACATAAGGCAAACTGGAAAATAAAAAGATACTTTTCGGAGAAAAAACATGACAAAAAACTTATTAGTAGAACTCGGTCTTGAAGAGTTACCAGCCTACGTAGTAACTCCTAGTGAAAAACAACTAGGTGAAAAAATGGCAACCTTCCTCAAAGAAAATCGTCTTTCCTTTGAAGCCATTCAAACTTTCTCAACACCACGCCGTTTGGCTGTTCGTGTGACTGGTCTTGCAGACAAACAGTCTGATTTGACAGAAGATTTCAAGGGACCAGCAAAGAAAATTGCCTTGGATGGTGATGGAAACTTCACCAAAGCAGCTCAAGGATTTGTCCGTGGGAAAGGATTGACAGTTGAAGATATTGAATTCCGTGAAATCAAGGGTGAAGAATATGTCTATGTTACCAAGGAAGAAGTGGGTAAACCAGTTGAAGCCATTGTTCCTGGTGTTGTAGATGTCTTGAAGTCCTTGACTTTCCCTGTCAGCATGCACTGGGCTAACAACACTTTTGAATATATCCGCCCTGTACACACTTTGACAGTTCTTTTAGATGAAGAAGAGTTTGACTTGGATTTCCTTGATATTAAGGGCGGTCGTGTGAGTCGTGGTCATCGTTTCTTGGGACAAGAAACCAAGATTCAGTCAGCATTGAGCTACGAAGAAGATCTTCGTAAACAGTTTGTAATCGCGGATCCTCGTGAACGTGAGCAAATGATAGTTGACCAAATCAAGGCAATCGAAGCTGAACATGGTGTACGTATCGAAATTGATGCTGACTTACTGAACGAAGTCTTGAACTTGGTTGAATACCCAACTGCCTTCATGGGAAGTTTTGATGCCAAATACCTTGAAGTTCCAGAAGAAGTCTTGGTGACTTCGATGAAGGAACACCAACGTTACTTTGTTGTTCGTGATCAGGATGGTAAACTCTTGCCAAACTTCATTTCTGTTCGTAATGGAAACGCAGAGCATTTGGAAAATGTTATCAAGGGTAATGAAAAAGTCTTGGTAGCACGCTTGGAAGATGGAGAATTCTTCTGGCGTGAAGACCAAAAATTGGTGATTTCTGACCTTGTTGAAAAATTAAACCATGTGACCTTCCATGAAAAGATTGGTTCCCTTCGTGAACACATGATTCGTACAGGTCAGATTGCCGTCCTTTTGGCGGAAAAAGCTGGTTTATCAGTGGATGAAACGATTGATCTTGCCCGCGCAGCATCCATTTACAAGTTTGACTTGTTGACAGGGATGGTTGGTGAGTTTGATGAACTCCAAGGAATTATGGGTGAGAAATATGCCCTTCTTGCTGGGGAAACTCCAGCAGTTGCGGCTGCCATTCGTGAACACTACATGCCTACATCAGCGGACGGAGCTCTCCCAGAGAGCAAGATTGGAGCCATTCTAGCCATTGCAGACAAATTGGATACGATTTTGAGTTTCTTCTCAGTTGGCTTGATTCCATCAGGTTCTAATGACCCTTATGCCCTTCGTCGTGCAACTCAAGGTGTAGTTCGTATCTTGGATGCTTTTGGTTGGCACATTGCTATGGATGAGTTGATTGATAGCCTTTATGCTTTGAAATTTGACAGCTTGACTTATGGAAATAAAGCAGAGGTCATGGACTTTATCAAGGCTCGTGTTGATAAGATGATGGGTTCTACTCCAAAAGACATTAAGGAAGCGGTCCTTGCAAGTTCGAACTTTGTCGTGGCGGATATGTTAGAAGTAGCAAGTGCTCTTGTCGAAGCAAGCAAGGAAGAAAACTTCAAACCGTCTGTCGAATCTCTCTCTCGTGCTTTCAACTTGGCTGAGAAAGCAGAAGGATCTGAAACAGTTGATCCTGCTCTCTTTGAAAATGAAGAAGAGAAAGCCTTGGCGGAAGCAGTAGAATCACTCGTTTTATCAGGGACTGCAAGTCAGCAATTAGAACAACTCTTTGCGCTTAGTCCAGTTATTGATGCTTTCTTTGAGAATACTATGGTAATGACCGATGATCAAGATATTCGTCAAAATCGATTGGCTGTTTTGTCGCAATTAACCAAGAAAGCAGCTAAACTTGCACGCTTTAACCAAATCAATACCAAGTAGACTCTCTATTAAACGAACTGTATCTTTTTACAAAGGAGATAAACATGGATTCAAAAAAAATCGCTCGTATCAACGAGCTCGCTAAAAAGAAAAAAACAGAAGGCTTAACTTCTGCTGAAAAAGTAGAACAAGCTAAACTTCGTGAGGAATACATCGAAGGCTATCGTCGTGCTGTTCGTCACCATATTGAAGGAATTAAGATTGTTGATGAAGAGGGAAATGACGTCACACCAGAAAAACTACGCCAAGTGCAACGTGAAAAAGGTTTACACGGTCGCAGTTTAGATGATCCTAACTCATAAAATGAAAGGGGGCTGTAGATGATTTACAAGCCCTTTTTCTGTTGTAATAACAAAAGGAGCCAAATGGCTCCTTTTTGGTTTCTTAGTTGCTTGCACCAGAAGTAGCGTCTGCGCCACCACCGTGGCCTCCAGCATCACCTGAATCAGAAGCGCCAGAAGTAGCATCAGCGTCTCCATGACCTCCAGCAGCAGGAGCAAATGGTCCGCTACCACCTACCAAACGTTGACCCGTTTCTTTTAGGTACCAGTCAAGCCATGGTTGGAAGTTAAAGACAATTTCATTGATACCAGCGTATGATCCGTCAGGATAGTACATCGCTTGGTAGTTGTGAGTATTGATGACGCCTGCAGGAGAACCTGGAACGATCGTACGGACGTATTCTTGGTTTCCGTTGCGAAGTGTTCCGATGACCCACTCTACATTCTTCATACGTGCTGGTGGAAGAGAATTGTGAACAGTCGACATACGGTTACCTGATTGAGGTGGTACACGTTTGGCAAACATGGTGTCTGGATCTTGGTGAGCGTTGTTGTAGTAGAGGAATTGGTTGTTATCGTCAGCGTATGTCAATTCAAATGGCATAGCTTTCAAGAACATATCAATTTGGTTAACCGTCAAGATACCGTGGTCCAATTTGACATAGGTATCACCAGAAACAGCTCCAGTGATTGCAGCAACTTTTTCTACCCATTCTGGATCGTCAGGATCAACTTCTGTAATGGTTGTAGCGATTGGTTTTCCACAATCCAAGTCTTCTGGTTCAATTGGTTTTGGTTTTTTCAATTTTGAAACGACTCCTACGTATTTTACAAAGTTATCTAAGCAAGTTTCAAGGAATTTAACAGTTCCTTCATTAGTGATATTTCCGTCGTTATCAAAAGCTTCCTTAGCTTTACCAAGAAGGAATTCATTACCTGGAAGCGTGTAGGCATTAACACCTGGAGCGTCAAGGATTTTACGAAGGTGAACTTGGGCACGTGATGTTCCTTGGTCATAGTATGATGCACCCACAATCATAACAGGCTTGTTTTCAAATGGATGAACTTCGTATGAAAGCCATTCGAGTACAGATTTGAGTGAAGCTGAGATAGTGTGGTTGTGCTCAGGAGTTGCGATAATGACACCATCAGCACGTGTAATTTTGTTATACAAGAAACGCAATTGGAAGCTTTCGTCCCATTTTTCGTCTTGGTTAAACATTGGAACTTCGTCGATTTCAAGGACTTCTAATTCAAATTTGAATTTGAAATTGCGACGAATAAATTCCAAGAGTTTGCGGTTATATGATTGATCGTAGTTTGATCCAACAAGTCCAACAAATTTCATTCTTTCGGTCTCCTATCTTACAAATTTTCCCAGTCAAATTCTTCTGCATCTTTACGAAGCAATTCTTGTGCGTTGCGCAATTTTTCAGTAATTTTCACGAAGATACGGAAGTCATCAAAAATAGCATCCAATTTCTTGATGACATCAAGGTCAACCAAGTCACCACTTGGGTTAAATGCTTGAAGAGAGTGTGAGAGCAAGAATTCATCTGGAAGAACATTTGCCTTGATTTCAGGAGCATTCAAGATTTGACGAAGTTGCAATTGGGCACGAGATGAACCAAGTGTGCCGTATGAAGCACCAGTAATCATGATTGGTTTGTTCAAAAGTGGGTAGATACCGTAAGATAGCCAAGCAAGAGCGCTCATCAAAACTGCAGGGATAGAGTGGTCGTACTCAGGAGTACCGATAATCACACCGTCAGATGCTTCAATTTTAGCTGCAATCTCAAGAATTTCAGCTGGAAGTTGCTTATCTGCTGGTTTGTTGAAAACAGGGATATCCTTGATTTCAACGAGTTCAATTTCAGCTTTATCCGCAAAGTGTTTTTGCATGTATTGGAGCAATTGGCGGTTTGTAGAACGTTTAGAGTTCGTTCCAACAATGGCAATAAGTTTTAGCATGAGATTTCCTTTCTCTTTTTACATAATACAATTTTGAAGGCCTGAAGAACATGCAAGGCGTCCCTCTTTGTCGATGAGAATGGCTTCGATACCATCTAAACTTTCGACTTGCCAGAGGATAGAAGCGCTACGTTCTCCAAATAGGCGGGTTGTCCAAATCTCACCATCAACGGATTTATCTGAGATAATCGTTAGGCTAGCGAGGTCTGTTTCGACAGGAAATCCTGTCTCACTATCAAAGATATGGTGATAGTCTTTTCCATCTACTGTCAGGTGGCGTTCATAGATACCTGAAGTGACAACGGATTTGTTAGAAGCAGGAATGGTTAGGAGATGATTGCCACGAGGATTTCGTGGATCTTGAATCCCAATCTGCCAGGCTTTCCCTTCTTTAGCTTGATTATTCCCGATGGTGAGGATATTTCCTCCGAGATTGATCAAGGCAGAGGTGACACCGTGTGCTTTTAAATACTGGGCAACCTTATCTGCACTATAGCCTTTGGCTAAGCAACCTAGATCAAGCTTCATTCCTTTCTTCTTTAAAAAAACAGTAGAGTTAGTCGGATCCAACTTGATAAAATGCGGGTCAACTAGAGGCAAGACAGCTTCGATTTCTTTAGAGTCTGGAAGCCGTGCATCTGCAAATCCGATTCGCCAGGTTTGAATCAAGGGACCAATACTGATATTTAGATGGCTAGACGGAGCTAGGCTGTGCTCTAGTCCAAGAGCAATCAGTTCAAATAGGTCAGGATGAACCTTAACAGGTGCGATTCCAGCCTTGTAGTTGATTTCCATCAGTTCGGATTCTTGACTATTGGCGTTGAAGCGGTATTCGAGCTCCTTGAGCAAGTCAAAAGCGCCCTGAAGCAGGATTTCTGCCCGCTCATCTACTAATGAAATCGTGATAGTTGTTCCCATTAGCCGTTCAGAACGTGAATGAAGAGACAAGCTACCAGCTCCTTTCTTTTCATAGGAAATCATTCAATATAAGTTGGTTAAAGAAAAATTAAACCCCTTACATTTTCTTTCCATGTAACTAGCATACCATAAAGTCAGCGTTTTCACAAATGGATTTTGACAAAAAGTCAAGAAATATGCTCAAAATTAGCATGAAAACGATAGAAAAATAATGTTTGCTAATATTAAGTGTATTTTTTTCTGAAAAAAAGAGAATTCTGAGCAAATACCTTGTAAACGCTAACAGTAAATGATATACTAGAAAAGTAAATCAAAAATTAAAGGTAGGAATTTTTCTATGAGTAAAATTGTTGTAGTTGGTGCTAACCACGCTGGTACAGCTTGTATTAATACGATGTTGGATAACTTTGGTCATGAGAACGAAATCGTAGTATTTGACCAAAACTCAAATATTTCATTCCTTGGTTGTGGAATGGCGCTTTGGATCGGGGAACAAATTGATGGCCCAGAAGGTCTCTTCTACTCTGATAAAGAAAAATTGGAAGCAAAAGGTGCTAAAATTTACATGAACTCACCAGTTCTTTCAATTGACTACGATAATAAAGTTGTGACTGCAGAAGTTGAAGGTAAAGAACACAAAGAGTCTTATGATAAATTGATCTTTGCGACAGGTTCAACTCCTATTTTGCCTCCAATCGAAGGTGTAGAAATCGTTAAAGGTAACCGCGAATTCAAAGCAACACTTGAAAATGTTCAATTTGTTAAGTTGTACCAAAATGCAGAAGAAGTTATCGAAAAACTTGCTGACAAGAGCAAACACCTTGAGCGCATTGCCGTTGTTGGTGGTGGTTACATCGGTGTTGAGCTGGCTGAAGCTTTCGAACGTCTTGGAAAAGAAGTGGTGCTTGTTGATATCGTAGACACTGTTTTGAACGGCTACTATGACAAAGACTTCACCCAAATGATGGCGAAGAACTTGGAAGACCACAACATCCGCTTGGCGCTTGGTCAAACAGTTAAAGCCATCCAAGGTGACGGTAAAGTTGAACGTTTGGTAACAGACAAAGAAACATTTGATGTGGATATGGTGGTTCTTGCAGTTGGTTTCCGTCCAAACACAGCTCTTGCTGACGGTAAGATTGAACTTTTCCGCAACGGTGCCTTCCTTGTAGACAAGAAACAAGAAACATCTATCCCAGGTGTATACGCTGTTGGTGACTGTGCGACTGTTTATGACAATGCTCGTAAAGACACTAGCTACATCGCTCTTGCATCTAACGCTGTACGTACTGGTATCGTTGGTGCTTACAATGCTTGTGGACATGAATTGGAAGGAATCGGTGTGCAAGGATCAAACGGTATTTCAATCTATGGTCTTCACATGGTTTCAACTGGTTTGACTCTTGAAAAAGCAAAAGCAGCAGGTTACAATGCAACTGAAACTGGCTTTAACGATCTTCAAAAACCAGAATTTATGAAGCATGACAACCACGAAGTTGCCATCAAGATTGTCTTTGATAAAGACAGTCGCGAAATCCTTGGTGCACAAATGGTTTCACATGATGCTGCAATTAGTATGGGAATCCACATGTTCTCACTTGCTATCCAAGAGCATGTGACAATTGATAAATTGGCTTTGACAGACCTATTCTTCTTGCCACACTTCAACAAACCATACAACTACATCACAATGGCTGCACTTACAGCTGAAAAATAACAATAGCTGAGCTATCTGGCCTTAAGTTAAGGTCAGATAGTTTTTTTAATCCATCTGTACCCAGACAATTATTGTTTTTCTATCTTGTACTTCATTCTAATCTGGCTTAAAATGAAATGGTAGCTACCAATACAAATGATGAGGATTAAGAAATGACTGAAAATCGTTATGAACTAAATAAAAACTTGGCACAGATGCTCAAAGGTGGGGTTATCATGGACGTTCAAAACCCTGAACAGGCTCGTATCGCAGAGGCTGCTGGTGCGGCAGCTGTTATGGCCTTGGAACGGATTCCAGCTGATATTCGTGCAGCTGGTGGGGTTTCCCGTATGAGCGATCCAAAGATGATTAAGGAAATCCAAGAAGCGGTCAGCATTCCAGTGATGGCCAAGGTCAGAATTGGGCATTTTGTTGAAGCTCAGATTTTAGAGGCTATTGAGATTGACTATATCGATGAGAGTGAAGTGCTGTCTCCAGCAGACGATCGTTTCCATGTAGATAAGAAAGAATTTCAAGTTCCTTTTGTCTGTGGAGCTAAGGACTTGGGTGAAGCCTTGCGTCGTATCGCTGAAGGAGCTTCCATGATTCGCACAAAAGGAGAACCGGGGACAGGAGATATTGTTCAAGCCGTTCGTCATATGCGCATGATGAATCAAGAAATTCGCCGTATTCAAAATCTTCGCGAAGATGAACTTTATGTGGCTGCCAAGGACTTGCAAGTCCCTGTAGAATTGGTCCAATACGTTCATGAACATGGAAAATTGCCAGTTGTAAACTTCGCAGCTGGAGGTGTTGCAACACCAGCAGATGCTGCGCTGATGATGCAATTGGGGGCAGAGGGTGTCTTTGTTGGTTCAGGTATTTTCAAATCAGGCGACCCTGTTAAACGAGCAAGTGCTATTGTTAAGGCCGTAACCAACTACCAAAATCCTCAAATTCTGGCTCAAATCTCTGAAGATCTAGGGGAAGCCATGGTTGGTATCAATGAGAATGAAATCCAAATTCTTATGGCAGAGCGAGGAAAATAGATGAAAATTGGAATATTGGCCTTGCAAGGCGCCTTTGCAGAACATGCAAAAGTGCTAGAAAAGTTAGGTGTTGTTAGTGTCGAAATCAGAAATTTAGATGATTTTCAACAACATCAGAGTGACTTGGTGGGTTTGATATTACCTGGCGGTGAGTCTACAACCATGGGCAAGCTCTTGCGCGACCAGAACATGCTGCTTCCCATCCGAGAAGCCATTCTATCTGGATTACCCGCTTTTGGGACCTGTGCGGGCTTAATTTTGCTGGCTAAGGAAATCATTTCTCAGGAAGAAAGTCATCTAGCGACTATGGACATAGTAGTTGAGCGCAACGCCTATGGGCGCCAACTAGGAAGTTTTTATACAGAAGCAGAATGTAAGGGAGTTGGTCAGATTCCCATGACCTTTATCCGTGGACCGATTATCAGCAGTGTTGGAGAGGGTGTAGAAATTCTAGCAACAGTTGATGATCAAATCGTTGCTGCGCAAGAAAAAAATATGCTGGTAACCTCTTTTCATCCTGAGTTAACAGATGATGCTCGCTTGCACCAGTATTTTATCAATATGTGTAAAGAAAAAAGTTGAGAAAAGATTCTCAACTTTTTTACATGTAATAAACAATAGCGATGTACTGAAGTGCAGATGCTGCTAGGATAAAGAGATGCCAAATCATGTGGAAATAAGGTTTTTTCTTAGCGTAAAATCCAGCTCCAACTGTATAACAGAGCCCACCAGTTACCATGAGACTCCAGAAAATTGGTGTTGTTTGACTGATAATGGCAGGAATGATAGCCAGAACCAACCAGCCCATGATCAGGTAAAGGGCAAGGCTGAATTTCTCATTGACCTTTTTAGCAAAGATTTTATAAAGGATGCCAAAGATGGTCGTTCCCCACTGAATGGCAATGATCAGATAGCCAAACCAGTTATTCATCAAAGTCAATACGACCGGCGTATAAGAGCCCGCGATAGCCACGTAAATCATAGAATGGTCGATGATTCGCAAGACGTATTTGTGGGTCGAACCATAGGCCATAGAGTGGTAAATGGTTGACGAGAGGAACATGAGAAAGAGACTGATAACAAAGATAGAAACGCCAAAAGATGATAAAAATCCGTGTGCTTCATAACTGTAGGTGGATGAAATAGGGAGTAAGATGAGCATGATAACGGCCCCCACAGCATGGGTCACGCTATTGGCAATCTCCTCTCCAAAACTGAGTTTTTTACTGAGCTTTAGGCTGGTGTTCATTGGATTTCCTCCTCTTCTTTGATAAGGATTAAGTCTAGAGTTTGATGATAGAGTTTAACCGTTTGACAGCTGGTTTGGATAATAGGATTTTCTGGATCAATCTCATGGTTCATGTAGTCCACAAAAGCGTCGTAGAGCTGGTCTGAGCTCGCTTGAGTTTGTAGAGTATTCAGTGTCTGAGCGATTTCTTGAATCGAAAAGACAGACTTGAGAGTGGTGATGGCAATCAAACGGGCAATCTGTTTGCGTTGGTATTTCTTCTTGTCTGGCTTTGTCAGGTAACCATGTTTGACATAGTTATTGACCATGGATGCTGTTAACCCCTTGTCTTTATCTGGAGAGATAGGGGCACAGACTTGATTGACATAAAGCAAAACCTGATCCAGATAGAGGTCAATGTTTGGAATGTCTTCCCATTTTGGGTAGGAAAAGTTAGAATTCATTTCCAACTCCTTTTTATCTAGTTTCAATAACTAGATTATAAAATAATAAAAAACAAAAGTCAAGTTTCAACTGCTTGTAGAAAGCTTTAAATTATGCTATGATGAGAGAAAATAGTTAGAAATGAGGGGAAGAGATGGAGATTCGTTTAGCTTTTCCAAACGAAGTAGATGCGATTATGCAGGTGATGGAGGATGCTAAAAAGTGCTTAGCCAAGTCTGGTAGTGACCAGTGGCAAAATGGCTATCCGAATGCAGACGTTATTATCGATGATATCATCTCAGGCCAAGCTTATGTGGCCTTGGAAGAGGGAGAACTGCTAGCCTATGCTGCTGTGACCAAGAGCTCAGAGAAAGCCTATGAAGCCATTTATGAAGGGAGTTGGCAGGGGGGAGAATCAGAATATCTGGTCTTTCACCGTATCGCTGTTGCAGCAGATATCCAAGGACAAGGTGTTGCTCAGACTTTCCTAGAAGGCTTGATTGAAGGTTTTGATTATCTAGATTTTCGTTCAGATACGCATGTACAAAACAAGGCCATGCAGCATATCTTTGAAAAGCTAGGCTTCCAACAGGTTGGTAAGGTTCCAGTTGATGGGGAACGTTTGGCCTATCAGAAATTAAAAAAATGAAGCAGAATACGTACGCAAAAATGCTCTACCCGTCGCCAATTGGAACCTTATCCTTAGTTGCTGACGAGCAATATCTGTATGGAATTTGGGTACAGGACCAAACTCACTTTGAGAGGGGATTAGGGGATGAAACGATAGAAGAAGTTGCTAGCCATCATGTATTAGAGCAAGTTATTTCCTATTTAGATACCTATTTCGAAGGCAGTGTTCAGGACCTATCTGACTTACCTTTGGCTCCTATTGGAACGGATTTTGAAAAGCGAGTCTGGGCTTACTTGCAGAGCATTCCTTATGGTCAAACAGTAACTTACGGACAAATAGCTCAAGATCTGCAAGTGGCTTCTGCCCAAGCGATTGGTGGAGCAGTGGGGCGTAATCCTTGGTCCATCCTCGTACCCTGTCACCGTGTGCTGGGATCAGGCAATCGTCTGACAGGCTATGCATCGGGAGTCGAAAAGAAAGCCTGGCTCTTGCAACATGAAGGTGCAGCATTTCAAGAAAATAAAAAATAGAAAGAAAAGAAGATGTTAGAATTTATCGAATACCCAAAATGTTCAACTTGTAAGAAAGCAAAAAATGAATTGGATCAACTTGGACTAGAATACCAAGATGTCCACATCGTAGAAGAAACCCCAAGTGAAGACGTGATTTTGAACTGGTTAGAAACTTCCGGTTTTGAAGTGAAACAATTTTTCAATACCAGCGGGATCAAATATCGTGAACTGGGCCTGAAAGATAAGGTGGGAAGCTTGTCAAAGCACGAAGCAGCCAAGCTACTGGCTAGTGATGGCATGTTGTTAAAACGCCCAATCTTAGTGGAAAGTGGAACTGTTAAGCAAATCGGCTATAGAAAATCCTACGGGGAACTGGGCTTGAAATAGTTTTTATCTATCTCCTTGATAGGTAAAATATATAGCTTCCCTGTTTTAAAGTGTGATAAACTAGAAGGTAGACAAATTCTGCTTTTCCCGTAGCAAATAATTTGCTTGCGAGCAGAAGTATGGTAGAATGAATCATTATCAGGAGAGGATGTTTTTATGACTGTTACAACACTTTTAGCATCAGATTGGTACCAGAACTTGATGCAGCTGATTCCAGACGGTAAGCTCTTTAGCTTGCGTTCGGTTTTTGATGGGATTCCAAGAATTGTCCAACAACTTCCCACAACTATCATGTTGACGCTTAGTGGTGCGATTTTTGGTTTGGTGCTAGCCTTGGTTTTTGCCATTGTTAAAATCAACCGTGTTAAGATTTTATATCCCTTGCAAGCCTTTTTTGTCAGCTTTTTAAAAGGGACACCGATTTTGGTTCAGCTTATGTTGACCTACTACGGAATTCCACTCGCTCTGAAAGCCCTCAATCAACAATGGGGAACCAGCTTCAATATCAATGCTATTCCAGCAGCAACCTTTGCTATTGTAGCTTTTGCCTTTAATGAGGCAGCTTATGCCAGCGAAACCATTCGTGCAGCCATCCTTTCTGTCAATCCTGGTGAGATTGAAGCGGCACGCAGTCTGGGGATGACCCGTGCACAAGTTTATCGTCGTGTCATTATTCCTAATGCAGCGGTGGTAGCTACTCCAACCTTGATCAATTCCCTCATCGGTTTGACCAAGGGAACTTCTCTAGCCTTTAGTGCGGGTGTTGTCGAAGTTTTTGCCCAGGCTCAGATTTTGGGTGGAGCCGATTATCGTTACTTTGAGCGATTCATCTCCGTAGCCCTTGTTTACTGGGTAGTCAATATCGGAATCGAAAGCCTTGGTCGCTTTATCGAGAAGAAAATGCAAATTTCAGCGCCGGATACAGTAACTACAGATGTGAAAGGAGACCTTCGTTAATGATTAAGATTTCGAATTTAAGCAAATCCTTTTCAGGTCAGACTGTCTTGGATCATCTGGACTTGGATATCCAAAAAGGGGAGGTAGTGGCCTTGATTGGTTCATCTGGAGCTGGGAAATCAACCTTTCTTCGTAGTTTGAACTATCTTGAAACTCCAGATAGTGGAACGATTCAGATTGACAATTTTAAAGTTGATTTTTCTCAGATTAGCCAAGAAGAAATCCTAACCCTTCGTCGCAAGTTGTCTATGGTTTTCCAACAGTTTAATTTGTTTGAACGCCGAACTGCTCTTGACAATGTTAAGGAAGGTTTGGTTGTTGTCAAGAAATTATCAGATGAGGAAGCAACAAAAATCGCCAAGGAAGAGTTGGCTAAAGTTGGTCTTTCTGACCGTGAAAACCATTACCCTCGCCACTTATCAGGTGGACAAAAGCAACGGGTTGCCCTCGCGCGTGCGCTTGCTATGAAACCAGATGTCTTGCTCTTGGACGAGCCCACTTCAGCCCTTGACCCGGAGTTGGTCGGTGAAGTAGAAAAGTCTATTGCAGATGCTGCCAAGTCAGGTCAGACCATGATTTTGGTCAGTCATGATATGTCTTTTGTAACCCAAGTGGCAGACAAGGTTTTATTCCTAGATAAAGGGAAAATCATCGAGTCTGGCACACCGGATGAAATCATCAATCATCCAAAAGAAGAACGGACAAAAGAATTCTTCGCTAGTTACAAACGGACTTATATTTGATATAATAGAAAAAGGAAAACTCAGTTAGTTGGACTAGCTGAGTTTACTCTTTAAAAAAGATAGAAACGAGAGAGATCATGCTGCTGCAACTGTTTTCTTTATATTTCGAGAGTTTGATCTTAACGACCATCCTTGTCGTGATTTTTCTGGGGATTTGGATTGGATTGAGAGCCATGTCTGGTGTGGACAAGACAGCCAAGGCTCGTCAAGCTCATCTCTATGATATGATTATGATTGGAGTTTTGGTCGTTCCGGTGTTATCCTTTGCCGTCATGAGTCTCATTTTAGTTTTTAGAGCATAATGCTTGCTAAATAAACTTCAAACAGTTAGAATAAAGATAGTTACAACAAGAAAGAAGGAATCGAAATGTACGATACAATTATTATCGGTGCTGGGCCTGCGGGAATGACCGCTGCCTTATATGCGGCTCGAAGCAATTTGAAAGTTGCTCTCATTGAAGGTGGTCTGCCAGGTGGGCAAATGAACAACACATCTGATATTGAAAACTATCCAGGTTATGCCAACATCAGTGGACCTGAATTGGCTGAAAAAATGTTTGAACCACTTGAAAACCTTGGAGTGGAGCATCTTTATGGCTATGTTGAAAATATTGAAGACCAGGGGGACTATAAGAAGGTAATCACTGATGATCAAGTTTACGAAACCCGTACTGTCATCGTGGCAACTGGGTCAAAACACCGTCTCTTGGGTGTTCCCGGAGAAGAAGAACTGAACAGTCGAGGTGTTTCTTACTGTGCAGTCTGTGATGGAGCTTTCTTCCGTGACCAAGATTTGTTGGTAGTTGGTGGCGGAGATTCAGCGGTAGAAGAGGCTCTGTTCTTGACTCGCTTTGCCAAGTCTGTCACTATCGTTCACCGTCGTGACCAACTTCGTGCCCAAAAGGTTTTGCAAGACCGTGCCTTTGCAAATGAGAAAGTCAACTTTATCTGGGACTCTGTCGTCAAGGAAATTAAAGGTGAAAACCGAGTAGAATCTGTCGTATTTGAAAATGTAAAGACGGGTCAAGTGACAGAGCAAGCCTTTGGAGGTGTCTTTATCTATGTTGGTTTGGATCCCGTTAGCGATTTTGTTAAGGATTTGAACATCCAAGATCAGGCAGGCTGGATTGTAACAGATAACCACATGAAGACTGCCGTTGACGGTATCTTTGCAGTTGGTGATGTTCGCCAGAAAGACCTTCGTCAAGTCACAACAGCAGTTGGAGATGGGGCTATCGCAGGTCAAGAAGCTTATAAATTTATCACTGAACATAGTTAATACTCTTCGAAAATCTCTTCAAACCACGTCAACGTCGCCTTGGATTATATATGAGACTGACTTCGTCAGTTCTATCTGCAACCTCAAAACAGTGTTTTGAGCAGCTTGCGGCTAGTTTGCTCTTTGATTTTCATTGAGTATAATCATAAAAAAGTTTCCAATCAATCTGATTGGAAACTTTTTTATAGTCGATTTCGGAAAACTTCGTACATGAGAATGGCTGCAGCCACACTGGCATTGAGACTTTGAACATGTCCATTCATGGGAATGGTAATCATCTCATCGACCTGTTTTTTGATGTTGCTAGAGATGCCTTTTCCTTCATTTCCGATGATGAGGGCGATTTTCCCTTTTGTATTCCACTTGTGGCAAGGAGTACCGTTCATATCCGTTCCAAAGGTCCAGAAGCCTTCGTCCTTGAGTTTTTCTAGGGTTTGACTGAGGTTGGTCACTCGGGCAATCGGTACATGCTCAATAGCACCTGTGGCCGTTTTGGCAACGACAGGAGTCACTCCGACGGCACGGTGCTTGGGAATGATGACGCCTGAAACATTGGTCGCATCAGCAGTCCTTAAGATAGAACCTAAGTTGTGAGGGTCAGTTAGACCATCCAGAATCAACAGAAGTGGATTTTCTTCTTGGCGTGTTTTGGCAAGGATGTGATCCAGCTCGCTATAGGCAAATTCGGACACTCGTAGAACAAAACCTTGGTGGACAGCGCCTTCGGTCATTTCAGAGAGGGATTTTTTTGAGGTCCAAGAGATGGAGACCTTTTTCTCAGCAGCCAGTTCCTTGACTTTCTCAACATTCTTACCTCGGAGATCATCTTGGAGGTAGAGTTTGTTTCCTGTATTTGCAAGGAGGGCTTCGGTAACGGCGTGGACGCCATAGACAATATCATTTGTTTTCATGCCTTTATTATAACACAAAACCCCGTCTTGCAACGGGATTTTCTTTATTCGAGGATGAGGAGTCCATCTTTGATAGCAAATGGGTCTTTCTCATTGATACGATCGTAGAACATGATTCCGTTGATGTGGTCAATTTCATGTTGGACAACGATAGAGTTGTATCCTTTGAGCTTGATACGGTGTTTTTCTCCGTCCTTGTCAAAGTAATCAACAGTGACGCGAGCATGACGAACAACATAGCCGGGAACTACACGGTCGACAGATAGGCACCCTTCTCCTTCACCGAGGGCAGCATCTTGAACAGAGTGAGAGACGATTTTGGGATTGTACATAACAGCTTGCAGGTCGTAGGCTTCCTGAGGAGTTTCACCTTCTTCCACAATATTTGGCACTAAAACAGCGATAATGCGTTTTGAGATATCTAACTGAGGAGCGGCCAATCCAACACCACCGCGGAGTCCCATCTTTTCAGCCATAACAGGATCCTGAGAATTTTTGAGGAATTGCATCATCTTTTCTCCAAGGATGATTTCCTGGTCAGACAGTGGGAAAGTGACCTCCTCAGCAACCGCGCGTAAAGTTGGGTTCCCCTCACGGATAATATCGTTCATATTAATTAAATGAGCAGCTTTTGTAATACGTTCTATAGCAGACATTTTCTCTCCTTTCATTACCTCTACATGATAACACAAAATAGGCGAGAAAGAAAGTAACAGAAGTTCCTAAAAAATAATATAATAAACGGTATTCCTCTTTTGTCTGTGGTATAATAAAAGAAAAGACTTGCAGTAAAAGCAAGGGGGGAATAAAGATGGAAAAGCGACAAGATAGACGGTCTCATGGTCCTATTTTTGGATTGTTGAAGGGTAGTATTGGTTTCTTTAGGAATTATAAATCTTGGACAAATGCCCAGTTTATTACGGTGCTGTTGCTTGCAGTTTCCTTGTCTATGGGGCTGAACTTGTTGACCCAAGCAGTACAAGGGAACAAGGGAACAAATCCGAGTGGTCAAACTCTTGATTCTGCTCAGACGTCTAGTCAGTCTAAGGAAAATCAGTCTGCCGAAACGACAGCTCGTATCATGGCAAATGGTGACCTTCTCTACCATATTCCTATCTACCGAACAGCTCTGAAAGAAGATGGAACCTATGATTTCCATGAAAATTTTGAGTATGTAAAACCCTGGCTCAAACAAGCGGATTTAGTGCTTGGTGATTTTGAAGGAACGGTGAACAAGGACCACTACTTGGCAGGCTATCCTCTCTTTAATGCACCAGGGGAAGTCATGGATGCGATCAAGGATGCAGGCTACCAAGTTCTAGACTTGGCTCATAATCACATCTTGGATTCTCAAATTGAGGGAGTGGTTTCGACAGCAGAAGCTATTGAAAAGGCAGGGATGACACCCATAGGAGTCTACACACATGAATCCCGTGACCAAGCTCCACTAGTTATCAAGGAAGTCAATGGTATCAAGGTAGCTCTCCTAGCCTATTCTTACGGTTTTAATGGCATTGAGCAGTATATCTCTCAAGAGGATTATAATCGCTATCTTTCTGACCTGAATGAAGATAAGATGAAGGCGGAAATCGAACGAGCTGAGCAAGAGGCGGATATTACTGTCATCATGCCTCAGATGGGAATTGAGTACCAGCTAGAACCGACGGAAGAACAGAAAACACTGTACCATAAGATGATTGACTGGGGAGCTGATATTATCTTTGGAGGGCATCCTCATGTCGTTGAACCTGCTGAAACCGTTGAAAAAGATGGTGACAAAAAATTGATCATCTATTCCATGGGAAATTTCCTCTCAAACCAACGCATTGAAACCATGCAAGACGAGGAAAATGCCAAGTGGACGGAGCGAGGAGTTCTCATGGATGTGACCATTAAGAAAAAAGATGGCAAGACAAGGATTGAAACTGCTAAAGCACATCCAACTTGGGTTAATCGAACTCCAAAAGGAACTTACTCTCCAGAAGGCTATCCGCTCTTCCTCTATCAGACCTATATCCTAGAGGACTTCATTGAGGGAGGCAGTTACCGTGACAAGTTGGATGAGGCGACCAAGGAACGAATTGACACGGCCTATAAAGAAATGAATGAACATGTAGGGTTGAAGTGGTAGACGCTCGCCCTAAAGGAGATAGGATGACGATTAAATTAATTGCAACAGAAATAGAGATTAAATGGATAATACAATAGAAGCAAGAAATTCCTTGGAATAAAGAGAGTTAGAGTTAAGGTGAAATTTGGTGCGAATGAAATAATTTGATTCGCAGAAGATGAAATTTAAAACGTTAAAAGAATTGGTATAAGGCAGTTTATCTTCCACAGGAACAAGCTGCGAATACACCGTCACGTTAGGACGTAGCTTATGATTGAAAAAACAGTAACAGTTAACGACAAAGAAGTGAAGTTCAAATCATCAGCTACCATTCCACGTTTGTATCGTATCAAGTTCAAGCGTGATATTTTTAAAGATTTAGCTAAACTAGAAAAATCATTTAAAGTCAACGAACAAAGTTTTGAGATTGAAGATTTAGAGATTTTTGAGAATGTGGCATGTATTATGGCGTATCACGCAGATAAAACTATTCCTCCAACCATTGATGAATGGTTAGATGAGTTTGATAGGTTTTAGAAATAGGTATTTAGTAGTATAATAAGAGTTACAATACACATGGAGGTAGCTTATATATGAATGTAATATGTTCTGAATTATTTTGGACAGCATTATCTGCTGTAGGGACAATTGGAGCCGTTATTGTAGCTTTATGGCAAATATTAAGACCTAAATCAAGAAAATTATTAGTAAGTAGTACATTCTCTCAGTATCTGGATAAGAAGATGCTGGAGTTTGTAATTACATTGGAAAACATGGGTGATGTTCCCATAATTATAAAAGAATGTGGATTTGGAAAGTTTACAACTAAGGAAGGGAATCAAAAGTTTCTTACAGGTAAAAATGTTAAATTTATAGATAAGAAATTAATCAATGTAATTGATACTTCTATGAATAATTATGTCAATGATGCTAAATTTCCTTTATTAATAAAATCAGGAGAAGCTGTTTTAATTACTTATGAATATATAAGCGAAAAATCTTTTGAATTTGATGATGAATTTATCACTCAACAAACAGAATATAAGTATTTCACTAAAGGAATAGCAGCAGTGAGAGATTCGAGAAATAGGATTTATCTATAAAACAATACATGATCACGGCATTTAATGAAAAACTCTTCAACACATTAGTGGAAAAAATGGTCATACACACAAAAGATAAAGTAGAAGTCCACTTCAAAAACGGTCAGGTCATAGAAATATGATCTGACTGTTTTTATGAATGGAATGAGACATTCATTTTATGATATAATATAAAGGATTAACAGAGATGAGAAATGATGGGGGTTGCCTAAATCGTTAAAAGATGCACACCCTAAATGCCCTTTGCACAGCCCTAATAATAAAAAGGAGCTAATTGTATGATAAAACTCATTGCAACAGATATGGATGGAACCTTGTTGGATCCAAGAGGGCAACTGGACTTGCCACGTTTAGAAAAGATTTTAGACCAATTAGATGAACGAGGTATCCGTTTTGTCATTGCGACGGGAAATGAGGTTCATCGAATGAGGCAATTATTAGAACACTTGGCGAGTCGAGTGATCTTGGTTGTTGCTAACGGCGCTCGTATATTTGAGTATGATACATTACTTCAAGCTCAGACCTGGGATGATGCTATGGTTGACAAGGCTCTCCTTCATTTTAAAGGGAGAGAGTGTCGAGATCAGTTCGTCGTTACCAGTATGAATGGGAGTTTTGTCAAGAAAGGAACTGTTTTTACAGAACTTGATAAATTTATGACTCCTGAGATGATTGAAAAACTCTATCGGCATACAAACTTTGTTGAAGAGCTCAGATCGGATCTCTTTGGTGGAGTGCTTAAAATGAGCATGGTCGTTGGTGAAGAACGATCAAGTTCTGTTTTGCGGGAAATCAATGACCTCTTTAATGGGCATGTAAGAGCTGTTTCCAGTGGTTATGGTTGTATCGATATCCTACAGGCTGGTGTTCACAAGGCTTGGGGATTGGAAGAATTACTCAAGCGCTGGAATTTGCAATCGGAACAAGTCATGGCTTTTGGTGACAGTGAAAATGATGTCGAAATGTTAGAGCTGGCTGGAATTGCCTATGCGATGGAAAATGCAGATGATAATGTCAAGGCAGTTGCGACTGCCCTAGCACCAGCTAACAGCCAGGCGGGCGTTTATCAAGTTCTAGAGAATTGGTTAGAGAAAGAGGGATAGGGTGGCAGTACAGTTATTAGAGAATTGGCTCTTAAAGGAGCAGGAAAAAATTCAAACCAAGTATCGTGAATTGAATCAAGTATCTGTTCTAGAGCCAGATATCATCTTTATTGGTGATTCGATAGTGGAATATTACCCTCTTCAAGAGTTGTTTGGGGTTGCCAAGACGATTGTTAATCGTGGCATCCGAGGTTACCAAACTGGACTTTTAATAGATAACCTTGATGCACATCTGTATGGTGATGCTGTCGATCAGATTGTTCTCTTAATTGGGACAAATGATATTGGAAAAGATATTCCCATGAATGAAGCCTTGGATAATCTCGAGCGTGTAATCCAATCGATTGCCCGAGAATATCCGCTGTCACAAATAAAGCTCCTTTCTATTCTGCCAGTCAATGAGGGAGAGAAATACAAGCAGACTGTTTATATCCGAACCAATGAAAAGATTAGAGAATGGAATCAAGCCTATGAGGCTCTAACATCCGCCTATATGCAGGTAGATTTTGTGCCTGTTTATGATAGTTTGATAGATTCAGAAGTACAACTCAAAAAAGACTATACAACAGATGGCCTTCATCTAAGTGTAGCCGGTTATCAAGTCTTATCGGAAGCCTTAAAAGGGGTTCTTTTCTAAAGAGGTGGCTTGATTTTGCATTTTTCATGAAGATAGGTTATAATGGTTCTATCGTCTTTTGGGGTCGTTACGGATTCGACAGGCATTATGAGGCATATTTTGCAACCCGTGTGGCGACGTAAACGCTCAGTTAAATATAACTGCAAAAAATAACACTTCTTACGCTCTAGCTGCCTAAAAACCAGCAGGCGTGACCCGATTTGGATTGCTCGTGTTCAATGACAGGTCTTATGATTAGCGAGATACGATTAAGCCTTGTCTAGTGGTTTGATAAGAGATTAATAGACTCGCAGTTCCTAGGCTTGAGTTATGTGTCGAGGGACTGTTAAAACAATACATAACCTATGGTTGTAGACAAATATGTTGGCAGGTGTTTGGACGTGGGTTCGACTCCCACCGGCTCCATTATTCCTTTGCATTCTATTGCATTCCTTGGTAAAACGTTGTTAAATCAACGTTTTTTATTTTTGTCTTTGGTATTCCTTGGTATTCTTTTGCTAAAAAAGGATACAAAAAAAGATACAACATTGTTGTATCTAAAAAATAATTTTGCTTTTCTACGGAAGACATGGGATTCGAACCCACGCACGCTGTTACACGCCTACCGCGTTTCCAACACGGCCTCTTAAGCCTCTTGAGTAATCTTCCAATACTTACTCAAATAGTCTACCATAAAGCCACTTATCTTGCAATAAAAATTTTGGAAATAAGAAAAATGATAGAATTTGAAAGAAAATGATAAAAAATGCTTGACTTTGATAGAAATTGTGCTAGAATGAATAGTGTAAACGATAACAGGAGGTGATTTGGTGTTAAAAACTGAGCGGAAGCAACTGATTTTAGAGGAGTTAAATCAACATCATGTAGTTTCCCTAGAAAAATTGGTTAATCTATTAGAAACATCAGAATCGACAGTACGAAGAGATTTGGATGAGTTGGAGGCTGAAAACAAGCTTCGCCGTGTGCATGGTGGAGCAGAATTGCCCCACTCCTTGCAGGAAGAAGAAACCATCCAAGAAAAATCTGTCAAAAACCTTCAAGAGAAGAAGCTACTGGCTCAAAAAGCAGCCTCTCTTATTAAGGAGCAAGATGTTATCTTTATTGATGCTGGAACGACAACTGCTTTTTTAATCAAGGAATTGGTTAATAAGAATATCACAGTTGTGACCAACTCCATTCATCATGCGGTTCAGTTGGTTGAAAAACAGATTCCAACTGTCATGGTTGGAGGAAGTGTCAAGATGGCAACAGATGCATGTATCGGTGGTGTTGCTCTTAACCAAATCAATCAATTGCACTTTGACCGTGCCTTTATCGGGATGAATGGTGTCGACGATGGTTATTATACGACTCCAGATATGGAGGAGGGAGCCGTTAAGCGTGCTATTTTAGAGAATGCCAAACAAACCTATGTCTTGGTGGATTCGTCAAAGATTGGACAAACTTGCTTTGCCAAGGTAGCACCACTTAAACGCGCTATTGTCATCACAAGTCAAGGGCATGAGCTCTTGCAGGCTATTAAGGAGAAAACGGAGGTAATAGAAGTATGATTTATACAGTCACACTCAATCCATCCATTGACTATATCGTTCGCTTGGACCAAGTTCAAGTCGGTAGTGTCAATCGTATGGACAGTGATGATAAGTTTGCTGGTGGAAAAGGAATCAATGTCAGTCGTGTCTTGAAACGCTTGGATATTCCTAATACTGCGACTGGATTTATCGGAGGCTTTACTGGTAAATTTATCACAGATACCCTTGCAAAAGAAGAAATCGAGACTCGTTTTGTCCAAGTAGCAGAAGATACTCGTATCAATGTCAAGATTAAAGCAGACCAAGAAACAGAAATTAATGGGACTGGTCCTAATGTTGAGCCCGAACAACTTGAAGAGTTAAAAGCCATTTTATCTAGTTTGACTACAGAAGATACGGTTGTGTTTGCGGGTTCGAGTGCTAAGAACCTAGGCAATGTTATCTACAAGGATTTGATTGCTTTGACACGCCAGACTGGTGCGCAAGTGGTTTGTGACTTTGAAGGACAGACATTGATTGATAGTTTGGACTACCAGCCACTTTTGGTTAAACCAAACAATCACGAACTTGGAGCTATCTTTGGAGTGAAACTCGAAAGTTTAGATGAAATCGAGAAATATGCTCGAGAATTGTTGGCTAAAGGTGCTCAAAATGTCATCATCTCTATGGCTGGGGACGGTGCCCTCCTTGTCACATCTGAAGGAGCTTACTTCGCTAAACCAATCAAAGGGACAGTAAAAAATTCAGTTGGTGCTGGTGACTCTATGGTTGCTGGATTTACCGGTGAATTTGTCAAATCAAAAGACGCAGTAGAGGCCTTCAAATGGGGAGTGGCTTGTGGGACAGCAACTACTTTCTCTGATGATTTGGCAACTGCAGCATTTATAAAAGAAACTTATGAAAAAGTTGAGGTAGAAAAACGATGAAAATTCAAGACCTATTGAGAAAAGATGTCATGTTGCTGGATTTGCAGGCGACTGAAAAAACAGCAGCTATCGAAGAGATGATTCATAGCTTGGTAGATCATGGTTATGTGACGGATTTTGAAACCTTTAAAGAAGGGATCTTAGCGCGTGAAGCTCTCACTTCCACTGGTTTGGGTGACGGAATTGCTATGCCACACAGCAAAAATTCTGCTGTCAAAGAAGCAACAGTTCTCTTTGCAAAGTCAAACAAGGGTGTTGACTATGAAAGCTTGGATGGGCAACCAACAGACCTCTTCTTCATGATTGCAGCTCCAGAAGGTGCCAATGATACTCACTTGGCAGCCTTGGCAGAATTGTCTCAATACTTGATGAAAGATGGTTTCGCTGACAAACTTCGCCAAGTAACATCTGCAGATCAAGTTATCGAACTATTTAACCAAGCTTCAGAAAAAGCTGAGGAGCCTGTCCAAGCACCTGCTAATGACTCTGGTGACTTTATCGTAGCTGTTACGGCTTGTACAACAGGGATCGCTCACACTTACATGGCTCAAGAAGCCCTTCAAAAAGTAGCTGCTGAAATGGGTGTTGGTATCAAGGTTGAAACCAATGGTGCTAGCGGTGTTGGGAACCAATTGACTGCAGAGGACATCCGCAAGGCTAAAGCTGTTATCATCGCAGCGGATAAGGCAGTGGAAATGGATCGTTTTGATGGTAAACCTTTGGTTAACCGTCCAGTTGCAGACGGTATCCGTAAGACAGAAGAATTGATCAACTTGGCTCTTTCTGGGGATGCTGAAGTTTATCGTGCTGCTAATGGAGCAAAAACTGCAACAGCATCTAATGAAAAACAAAGCCTTGGTGGTGCCTTCTACAAACACTTGATGAGTGGTGTATCTCAAATGTTGCCATTCGTTATCGGTGGTGGTATCATGATTGCCCTCGCCTTCTTGATTGACGGTGCTTTGGGTGTGCCCCAAGATAGTCTTGGCAATCTCGGATCTTACCATGAGCTAGCTTCTATGTTCATGAAAATCGGTGGTGCAGCCTTTGGCTTGATGCTTCCAGTCTTTGCTGGTTATGTAGCCTACTCTATTGCTGAAAAACCAGGTTTGGTAGCTGGCTTTGTGGCTGGTGCAATTGCCAAAGAAGGTTTTGCCTTTGGTAAAATCCCTTATGCAGCAGGTGGTGAAGCAACTTCAACTCTTGCAGGTGTCTCATCCGGTTTCCTAGGTGCCCTTGTTGGTGGATTTATCGCAGGTGCTTTAGTTCTTGCTATCAAGAAATACGTTAAAGTTCCTCGTTCACTTGAAGGTGCTAAATCAATCCTTCTCTTGCCACTTCTTGGAACAATCTTAACAGGATTTGTCATGCTAGCTGTTAACATCCCGATGGCAGCAATCAACACTGCGATGAATGACTTCCTAGGCGGTCTTGGAGGCGGTTCAGCTGTCCTTCTTGGTATCGTTCTTGGTGGAATGATGGCTGTTGATATGGGTGGTCCAGTTAATAAAGCGGCCTATGTCTTTGGTACAGGTACGCTTGCAGCAACTGTTTCTTCAGGTGGTTCTGTAGCCATGGCAGCAGTTATGGCTGGAGGAATGGTGCCACCACTTGCTATCTTTGTCGCAACCCTTCTTTTCAAAGATAAATTCACTAAGGAAGAACGCAACTCTGGTTTGACAAACATCATCATGGGCTTGTCATTTATCACTGAGGGAGCGATTCCATTTGGTGCCGCTGACCCAGCTCGTGCTATCCCAAGCTTCATCCTTGGTTCTGCAGTAGCAGGCGGACTCGTTGGTCTTGCTGGAATTAAACTCATGGCGCCACACGGAGGAATCTTCGTTATCGCCCTCACTTCAAATGCCCTTCTCTACCTTGCCTGTGTCTTGGTTGGCGCAATTGTAAGTGGTGTGGTTTATGGTTACCTACGTAAACCATTAGAAAAATAATCATAAATACTCAAATGACTGAACACGAAAGTGGGCAGTCATTTTTTGATGATGGAGTTAGGGAGAACGGTCTTTAAAGTGATATAATAGAGGTAAATCTTAGAGAATTTAAATGATAGAATGCTGAAGTTCTACAAATATCTTAGAGGAGATAAGTATCATGAGTGATTCTAGAAAAGAAGGAATCGACAAACTAGAAAAGGAACAGTTCGGTCGCAAAAGTCTTACAAAAGAAGCGTTACAAGGAACCTATGCCAGCTTGGTGGAGGAAGATTTTCCTGATTCTAAACGAATTCATTTTATAGCTGATTTAGGTAGGAGCCCAGAAATTGCCTTTCATTTTGAACTCATTTGCAACGATTGGGAGGAAGGAACTGACCTAAATTTTGAAGCAAGTTTTGACCAGCATGGGCAGGAGGGAATAGACTATCTTTTGGAAACTCTCAATCAAGAGGAAGATGAGAGTCAACGCATTTTGATTGTTTATTTTCTAGCGAAAATTCTTTCCAAAGTAAGACATAGAGATTTTTATGCATCTTCTTGCAAGCAAGTACTTCCTGTTCTAATCTCTCTTTTACCTAGTTCAGAAGCTTCGAATCGTAGAAAGCTAATCATTGCCCTAGGTTGGATTGGTTCAATAAGTGAGATAGAAATCTTAGGGCAACATCTCTTGACTGACCCAGATGCACTTTGTCGTGCCTGGTCTGCCAGTAGTTTGATGCAATTATCTTTTCATCAAATTGAAAAAGAAGTCTTGATGGAGAAAACGAAGGATTTGTTTCGAGAGGCGATTCCAGAAGAAAAGGACTTTCTGGCTTGTGCTCTGATGATAGAAGCAGCTCAAGTTTTATTTGGGAAAAAATGGATTCCTACATCTGCTGTAGAGAAGTTGGAAATCGAAAAGATTGAGAAGGCAAGAAAATCAGCAATTAGATTTTTGAAGAAGTAGTGAGACAAGGTTGTTGAAAAATCATATAGAATAGAAAATTCAGAAATATCAACGAAAGATGATTGTGTCTAGTAGATGCAGTCATTTTTTTGATTTCTCTAGATGTTTCTGAAATATGGTATAATAGAAATATGGCAAACAAAAATACAAGTAAAACAAGACGGAGACTGTCTAAAGCAGAACTCGAAAGAAAGCAGGCTATCCAGAGGATGTTGATTTCCTTAGGGATTGCCTTATTATTAATCTTTGCAGCCCTCAAGCTTGGTGCTGCGGGTGTCACACTTTATAATCTCATTCGACTGTTAGTCGGAAGTTTGGCCTATGTGGCTATAGGCGGCCTCCTCATCTATCTTTTTCTTTTTAAATGGATACGCAAGCAAGAGGGGCTTCTGTCAGGATTTCTCTGTATCTTCGCTGGCTTGCTCTTGATTTTTGAGGCCTATCTTGTCTGGAAGTTTGGTTTGGAGCAGTTAGTTCTAAAAGGGACCTTGGCTCAAGTTATGACGGATCTGACGGGTATCCGGGTGACTAGCTTTGCTGGTGGAGGTCTGCTAGGTGTTGGACTTTACATCCCCATTGCCTTTCTTTTCTCCAACATCGGATCGTACTTTATTGGAGTTCTCTTGATTCTAGTTGGGGCTCTCTTGGTCAGTCCTTGGTCTATTTATGATGTTGCAGCCTTTATTGGAGCTCAGTTTAGATCCTTCATGGAAAAACAGGAACAGAGAAAACAGGAACGCTTCATCAAGAGAGAAGAAGAGAAGGCTCGTCAAGAAGCTGAAGAAGCAGCAAGAATCAAGAGAGAACAAGAAGAACAGGATGCACTACCGCTTCCTCCTGTAGATCCTGAAACTGGAGAAATCTTACCAGAAGTTCCAGACTATGATCTTCCGCCAATTCCTGAAAAAGAATGGAATGAACCCGAGATTATCCTCCCTCAAGCTGACGTTGAAGTTCCAGATGAGAAAGAAGATTTTGAGGATGAAGAGGTGCAGGTTGATTTTTCTGCTAAGGAAGCCCTCGAATACAAGCTACCAAGCTTGCAACTCTTTGCGCCAGATAAACCCAAAGATCAGTCCAAGGAAAAGAAGATTGTTCGAGAAAATATCAAAATCTTAGAAGAAACCTTTGCCAGCTTTGGTATTAAGGTAACGGTTGAACGGGCTGAAATCGGCCCATCAGTAACCAAGTATGAAGTCAAGCCAGCAGTCGGTGTACGGGTTAACCGCATTTCCAATCTGGCAGACGACTTAGCGCTGGCTCTAGCAGCCAAGGATGTTCGGATTGAGGCTCCGATCCCTGGTAAATCCCTAGTCGGAATCGAAGTACCCAACTCTGAGATTGCAACCGTCTCCTTCCGTGAACTCTGGGAACAGTCTCAAACTAAGCCAGAAAATCTCCTCGAAATTCCTCTAGGGAAGGCGGTCAATGGAACTGCTCGCACCTTTGACCTTTCCAAGATGCCCCACCTACTTGTTGCAGGTTCGACAGGATCAGGGAAGTCAGTCGCAGTTAACGGTATTATCGCTAGCATTCTCATGAAAGCAAGACCCGACCAGGTCAAGTTTATGATGGTGGATCCTAAGATGGTTGAGTTGTCGGTTTACAATGACATTCCTCACCTTTTGATTCCAGTTGTGACCAATCCACGCAAGGCCAGCAAGGCTCTGCAAAAGGTTGTGGATGAGATGGAAAATCGTTACGAACTCTTCGCTAAGGTTGGTGTGCGAAATATCGCTGGTTACAATGCCAAGGTCGAGGAATTCAATGCCCAGTCTGAGTACAAACAAGTAGCGCTTCCTTTGATTGTTGTCATTGTGGATGAGTTGGCTGACCTCATGATGGTGGCTAGCAAGGAAGTAGAAGATGCCATCATTCGTCTTGGACAGAAGGCGCGTGCTGCAGGGATTCACATGATTCTCGCAACGCAACGTCCATCGGTTGATGTCATCTCTGGTCTCATTAAAGCCAATGTCCCCTCTCGTGTGGCTTTTGCAGTTTCATCAGGTACAGATTCACGAACCATCTTGGATGAGAATGGAGCAGAAAAACTGCTTGGTCGAGGAGACATGCTCTTTAAACCAATTGATGAAAATCATCCAGTCCGTCTGCAAGGATCCTTTATCTCAGATGACGATGTCGAGCGCATCGTAAACTTCATCAAGGCTCAGGCGGATGCGGACTACGATGAGAGTTTTGATCCAGGTGAGGTTTCTGAAAATGAAGGAGAATTTTCAGATGGTGAAGCTGGCGGCGATCCGCTTTTTGAAGAAGCTAAGGCTCTGGTTATCGAAACGCAGAAAGCCAGTGCTTCGATGATTCAGCGTCGTTTGTCGGTTGGATTTAACCGTGCGACCCGCCTTATGGAAGAACTCGAAATGGCGGGTGTTATCGGTCCAGCTGAAGGAACCAAACCACGAAAAGTATTGCAACAATAAAAAATAGCTTCTTTCCAAAGCTGGAAGGAAGCTATTTTAGTAGTTATTGATTGCTTTTGTTTTCGGAACTAGTCGTTTTGGACGAGTTTCCACTATCAGTTGTTTCTTTTGTTGAGGAAGGTGTAGAAGAATCCTGAGTTGTTGTTTTCTTCTCTTCTTTTTGCTCTTCCTTTTTATTGGATTGAGGAGTTTCTTCCTGCGAGGTATTTTCTTTAGTAGAAGTGTTGTCCTTGTTAGGAGTAGTATTCTCCTGAGGGGCTTCTTTTTGAATTTCCTTGACAACAGTTGTTTGGGTTGTCGTCGGTTCTTTTTTGTTGTTTTTGTTATTATCCATGGCGTTCATGATGGTGATAGTAGCGGTGATTAGGCCAAGGATACTACCGATGGTAGCAATCGTTTTTTGAAAGACAGTAAACCCCTTTTTGATATGCTCAGTTTTTGGTTTTGAAGTTCTATGATAGTTAGACATGATACTCTCCTTTTATTATGATTTATTATACCTCATTTCTTTAAAAAAATCTTAAAAAAAAGAGAAATTGCCCTTTCTTGTCGCAAGCTTCGTTTCATGATACAATAGAAGAAGTGATTTTAGAAAGCGTGAGAAAACATGATCTACTTTGATAATTCGGCAACGACCAAGCCTTATCCTGAAGCACTTGAAACTTATACGCAGGTCGCTTCGAAAATTGTAGGAAATCCATCCAGTCTCCATCGTTTGGGAGACCAGGCGACACGAATTTTAGATGCTTCCCGGCAGCAAATTGCAGATTTGATTGGCAAGAAGAGTGATGAAATCTTCTTTACCTCTGGTGGAACAGAAGGAGATAACTGGGTCATCAAGGGTGTGGCCTTTGAAAAATCCCAGTTTGGCAAGCATATCATCGTATCAGCTATTGAGCATCCAGCAGTCAAGGAATCAGCCCTCTGGCTAAAAAATCAAGGTTTTGAGGTGGATATTGCTCCAGTGGATGAGAAAGGATTTGTGGATGTTGAAGCATTAGCAGATTTGATACGTCCTGATACGACTCTCGTCTCCATCATGGCAGTTAACAACGAAATTGGCTCTATCCAGCCTATTGAGGCTATTTCGAAACTGTTAGCAGATAAGCCGACCATTTCCTTCCATGTTGATGCGGTTCAGGCACTCGCTAAGATTCCGACTAAAAACTATCTGACAGACCGAGTGGATTTTGCGACCTTCTCAAGTCATAAGTTTCATGGTGTCAGAGGTGTTGGATTTGTCTATATCAAGTCTGGTAAGAGGATCATGCCTCTTTTAACAGGTGGTGGTCAAGAGGGAGACTATCGTTCGACAACTGAGAATGTAGCAGGGATCGCAGCAACAGCCAAGGCCCTCCGTTTGTCTATGGAAAAGTTAGATATCTTTACTAATAAGACGGGGCAGATGAAATCAGTCATTCGCCAAGCGCTTTTGGACTATCCAGATATTTTCGTCTTTTCAGATGAGGATGACTTTGCCCCTCATATCCTGACTTTTGGGATTAAGGGTGTTCGTGGTGAAGTCATTGTTCACGCTTTTGAAGACTATGACATTTTCATCTCAACGACTTCTGCTTGTTCGTCCAAGGCTGGGAAACCTGCAGGCACTTTGATTGCCATGGGAGTGGAGAAGGATAAGGCCCAGTCAGCTGTGCGTCTAAGCTTAGACCTAGAAAATGATATGAGTCAGGTCGAGCAGTTCTTGACCAAGCTAAAATTAATTTACAATCAAACTAGAAAAGTAAGATAGGAGCATTTATGCAGTATTCAGAAATTATGATTCGCTACGGAGAGTTATCAACCAAGGGCAAAAACCGTATGCGTTTCATCAATAAACTTCGCAATAATATTTCAGACGTTTTGTCTATCTATCCTCAAGTTAAGGTGACCGCAGATCGCGACCGTGCCCACGCTTACCTCAATGGAGCTAATTACACAGCAGTTGCAGAATCGCTCAAACAAGTCTTTGGAATTCAAAATTTTTCTCCTGTGTATAAGATTGAAAAGTCAGTGGAAGTTCTGAAGTCTGCTGTCCAAGAGATTATGAAGGAAATCTACAAGGAAGGGATGACCTTTAAAATCACTAGCAAGCGTAGCGACCACAACTTTGAATTGGACAGTCGTGAACTCAATCAAACTCTTGGTGGAGCTGTTTTCGAAGCGATTCCAAATGTCCAAGCTCAGATGAAAAATCCAGATATTAATCTTCAGGTTGAGATTCGTGAGGAGGCTGCCTATCTTTCCTATGAAACTTTTCGTGGAGCAGGAGGATTACCTGTGGGAAGTTCTGGTAAAGGTATGCTCATGTTGTCAGGAGGGATTGACTCACCCGTGGCAGGTTATCTAGCTCTTAAACGAGGGGTAGATATTGAGGCGGTTCACTTTGCCAGTCCGCCATACACGAGTCCTGGTGCTCTTAAAAAAGCCCAAGATTTGACCCGCAAATTGACTAAATTTGGGGGCAATATTCAGTTTATCGAAGTACCTTTCACTGAAATTCAAGAGGAAATCAAGGCTAAGGCGCCAGAAGCCTACCTCATGACCTTGACCCGTCGTTTTATGATGCGCATTACCGACCGTATCCGTGAGGTACGAAATGGTTTAGTTATCATCAATGGGGAAAGTCTTGGTCAAGTAGCCAGCCAGACCTTGGAAAGCATGCAGACTATCAACGCTGTGACTAGCACTCCAATCATTCGTCCCGTGGTTACCATGGACAAGTTGGAAATCATTGATATCGCGCAGGAAATCGATACCTTTGAAATTTCAATTCAACCTTTTGAGGACTGCTGTACTATTTTTGCGCCTGATCGTCCTAAGACCAATCCTAAAATTAAGAATGCAGAGCAGTATGAAGCACGCATGGATGTTGAAGGTTTGGTTGAGCGAGCAGTGGCTGGTATCATGATTACTGAGATTACACCTCAAGCTGAAAAAGATGAAGTCGATAACTTGATTGACAATCTCCTTTAATCAGAAAACCCAGAAGAATTCAGAAAAACAAATGAAAAAAGTTAGTTATTTATCCTTAAAATGGACATTTGCTGACTTTTTTTCTATTTTTATGGTATAATAAGATAAAATTTTGAATATAGAGAGTTTTCTGACAATGAATCATTCCTACTTTTACTTAAAAATGAAAGAACACAAACTCAAGGTTCCTTATACAGGAAAGGAGCGTCGTGTGCGTGTGCTCCTGCCAAAGGACTACGAGAAAGACACAGACCGTTTTTATCCTGTAGTTTACTTACATGATGGGCAAAATGTCTTTTACAGCAAGGAATCTTATATCGGACACTCATGGAAGATTATTCCAGCCATTAAACGAAATCCAGACATCAGTCGCATGATTGTTGTTGCTATTGATAATGACGGCATGGGACGGATGAATGAGTATGCGGCTTGGAAGTTTCAAGAATCTCCTATCCCAGGCCAGCAGTTTGGTGGTAAGGGTGTGGAGTATGCCGAGTTTGTCATGGAAGTGGTCAAGCCTTTTATCGATGAAACCTATCGTACCAAAGCTGATCGCCAGCATACGGCTATGATTGGTTCGTCACTAGGAGGCAATATTACTCAGTTTATTGGACTAGAGTACCAAGACCAAATTGGTTGTCTAGGTGTCTTTTCATCTGCTAACTGGCTCCACCAAGAAGCCTTTAACCGCTACATCGAGCGCAAGAAATTATCGCCTGAACAGCGTATCTTCATCTATGTGGGAACAGAAGAAGCGGATGATACAGACAAGACTCTGATGGCTGGTAATATCAAGCAAGCCTATATCGACTCGTCGCTTCGCTATTACCATGATTTGATTGCAGGTGGAGTACATTTGGATAATCTTGTCTTGAAAGTTCAGTCTGGCGCCATCCATAGTGAGATTCCATGGTCGGAAAATTTACCAGACTGTCTCCGATTTTTTGCAGAGAAATGGTAAGTTAGGAAAGGAGAAAGCCAATGCATATTGAAAACCTTAGCCACTGGAGTGGCAATCTTAATCGTGAAATGTACCTCAACCGTTATGGACATGCTGGGATTCCAGTTGTTGTTTTTGCTTCATCTGGTGGCAGTCACAACGAATACTATGATTTTGGCATGATAGATGCCTGTGCTTCCTTTATCGAGGAGGGGCGCGTCCAGTTCTTTACTCTCTCCAGTGTGGACAGTGAGAGCTGGCTTGCGACTTGGAAAAACGGTCATGACCAAGCTGAAATGCACCGTGCCTATGAACGATATGTCATTGAAGAGGCTATTCCTTTTATCAAGCACAAGACAGGTTGGTTTGATGGCATGATGACGACGGGTTGCTCGATGGGGGCCTACCATGCACTCAATTTCTTCCTCCAGCATCCAGATGTATTTACCAAGGTGATCGCCCTCAGTGGTGTTTACGACGCACGTTTCTTTGTCGGCGATTACTACAATGATGATGCTATTTACCAAAATTCGCCAGTAGATTATATCTGGAATCAAAACGATGGATGGTTTATCGACCGTTACCGTCAGGCAGAAATCGTCGTTTGTACGGGTCTCGGTGCCTGGGAACAAGATGGTCTGCCATCTTTCTACAAGCTTAAAGAAGCCTTTGACCAGAAACAAATTCCAGCCTGGTTTGCTGAATGGGGACACGATGTCGCCCACGACTGGGAATGGTGGCGTAAACAAATGCCCTATTTTCTTGGACGCCTGTATCTATAAAAGGAGTTGCCTATGAATTACCTTGTTATTTCTCCCTACTATCCACAAAACTTTCAACAGTTTACCATCGAGCTAGCCAATAAAGGCATCACCGTTTTGGGAATTGGTCAGGAGCCTTACGAACAACTAGATGAGCCCTTGCGCAATAGCCTGACCGAGTACTTCCGAGTAAATGATCTTGAAAATTTGGATGAAGTCAAACGTGCAGTTGCCTTTCTTATTTACAAGCACGGACCAATTGACCGTATTGAGTCTCACAATGAATACTGGTTAGAGCTGGATGCAGCCCTTCGTGAGCAATTCAATGTCTTTGGTGCTAAACCCGATGACCTCAAAAAGACCAAGTTTAAGTCTGAAATGAAGAAATTTTTCCAAAAAGCAGGTGTCCCTGTGGTACCTGGGGCTGTCATCCAGACGGAAGCAGATGTGGACCAAGCAGTTGAGACGATTGGCCTACCAATGATTGCCAAACCTGACAATGGAGTGGGAGCGGCAGCCACCTTTAAGTTGGAAAGTCAGGAAGATGTGGACCGATTCAAGCAAGAATGGGATCATTCGACCGTTTATTTCTTTGAGAAATTTGTCACTTCTAGCGAAATCTGTACCTTTGACGGGCTTGTGGACAAGGATGGCAACATCGTCTTTTCAACGACTTTCGATTATGCCCATACACCACTTGATCTCATGATTTATAAGATGGACAATTCCTACTATGTGCTCAAGGATATGGATCCAAAACTGCGCAAGTATGGCGAGGCCATTGTCAAGGAATTTGGTATGAAAGAACGCTTTTTCCATATCGAGTTTTTCCGTGAAGGGGACGACTACATTGCCATTGAGTACAATAATCGTCCTGCAGGTGGCTTTACCATTGACGTTTATAACTTTGCTCATTCCTTGGACCTCTATCGTGGCTATGCAGCGATTGTCGCAGGAGAAGAGTTCCCAGCATCAGAGTTTGAACCTCAATACTGTTTAGCTACATCACGTCGTGCTAATGCTAACTATGTTTATTCAGAAGAGGTTCTTCTTGCCAAATACAGTCAGCAATTCAAGGTCAAAAAAATCATGCCAGCGGCCTTTGCAGAGTTACAAGGAGATATCCTCTATATGTTGACAACTCCAAGTCGTGAGGAGCTGGATCAGATGTTAGCAGACTTTGGTCAACGTCAAGAGTAAGGAATAGGATGAAAGGAGTTTGACTTCTTTTGTCCTTTTCTTAAAGATAAGTTAAATAAAGCGTTTTCCAGAGATTCTTTTAGAAAATCGGTTGCTAAAAGGCCTAAAAATTGATAGAATAAGGATTGTCTAAAAAAATTAAGGAGAATCTATCAAATGGATTTTACATGGGCTATTAAATATGCCACTGAATTTTTGGGAACTGCCATTTTGATCATTCTTGGTAATGGTGCAGTTGCTAACGTTGAACTTAAAGGTACGAAAGGTCACCAAAGTGGCTGGCTCGTTATCGCGGTTGGTTACGGTATGGGGGTTATGATCCCAGCCTTGATGTTCGGTAATGTATCTGGGAACCACATCAACCCAGCCTTCACACTTGGACTTGCTGTGAGTGGACTTTTCCCTTGGGGACAAGTACCATATTATATCCTTGCGCAAGTTTTAGGAGCGATTTTTGGTCAAGCTATGGTTGTTGCTACTCACCGTCCTTACTACTTGAAAACAGAGAATTCTAATAACATTTTGGGTACTTTCTCAACGATTTCAAGTGTTGATCACGGTACAAAAGAATCACGTTTCGCAGCAAGTGTAAATGGTTTTATCAATGAGTTTGTCGGTTCGTTTATTCTGTTCTTTGCAGCCCTAGGAATGACTAAAAACTTTTTTGGTGCGGAAGTAATGCAATACATGAAGCAAATGGCAACGCAGGCTAATCAAACAGTTGACTTTTCTGAATTAGCTATTAAGGCTCAAATAGCACCACACACAGCAGCAGGTCTTTCAGTTGCTCATTTAGGGCTTGGTTTCCTAGTAATGGCCTTGGTAACTTCACTCGGTGGACCTACTGGACCTGGTTTGAACCCGGCTCGTGACTTTGGACCACGTCTTCTTCACGAACTCCTTCCAAAATCAGTTCTTGGTCAACACAAGGGTGATTCAAAATGGTGGTATGCATGGGTTCCGGTTGTAGCTCCAATTGCAGCGGGAATTGCAGCAGTAGCACTATTCAAACTACTTTACCTATAAGAAACAAAACTGGGGAAACCCAGTTTTTTTCTTGGAAAATTTTCTAATTTAAACAAATATGGCTTGTAAAATATTCTAAAATCCTTTAAAATAAAAGAGTTGGAGGAACTTATGGATGTGAATGAGATTGTTCGGATCATTCCGACTTTGAAAGTTAATAATCGAAAATTAAATGAGATATTTTATATTGAAACTCTAGGAATGAAACCCTTACTAGAAGAGTCTGCCTTTCTTTCATTAGGCGACCAGACGGGTACGGAGAGATTGATTTTAGAAGAGGCACCAAGCATGCGAACTCGCAGAGTTGAAGGACTTAAGAAGCTAGCTAGGCTCTTGATAAAGGTTGAGGATCCTTCCGAAATCGAGGCCCTTCTTTCTCAAATGAAGTCTCTTCCTCGCTTGTTTAAAGGAAGTCGTGGATATGCTTTTGAGATTGTTTCTCCTGAAGAGGATGTGATCCTTGTTCATGCAGAAAATGATATAAGAGATTTGGTTCCACTGGAAACTGTTCCTGAATTTTATTCAAATACAGGTATAAAATACTTGAGCCAATTTGAGGTTTCTATGGAGTTGCGTTTGCCTGAGGGGACAGAGAGCTTACTTGATCCTGAAGGAGTAGCGCAAGTAATCACTTTTACTAAAGGGCAAGGACTAGATTTGGTTGTTGAAAACAATGTCACTTGGGACTTGACGATGTTGAAATTTTTAGTAAGAAATTTTGATCTAACCAGTCTTCGTCAGAAATTTGAAAAGACAGGCTACTTTGTCCCTAAGTCTGAAAAATTCTTCCTGGGTAAAGATACCAATAACATTGAATTGTGGTTTGAAGAAGCATGAAGTGGGAAAAAATTCTAAGAAAAATAGAAAATCAAATCGAGGCAGGGATTTATCCCGGGGCCTCTTTTGCGTATTATAAGGATGGTGAATGGAAAGAGTCTTATCTAGGATTGAGTGATCCAGAACGGGGCTTGAAGATAGAAAGCGGTTTGATTTATGATCTGGCTAGTGTGAGTAAGGTTGTGGGAGTGGGGACGGTTTTTACCTTCTTGTGGCAGCAGGGCAAATTAGATATTAATCGACCGGTGACGGATTTTTTACCGGAGTGTGATTATCCTGATATCACTATACGGCGACTTCTGACTCATGCAACAGACTTAGACCCCTTTATTCCAAATCGGGACAGGTTAAGTGCAGAGGAATTGAGAAAAGCCATGTTTCACCTCAACAGACGAAGTCAGCCAGCCTTTCTATACTCGGACGTGCACTTTTTACTCCTGGGCTTTGTTTTGGAAAAAATCTTTAAACAAGACTTGGATCAGATTATAGAAGAACAAGTTTTGGAACCATGGGGGATGAAGGAAACAATGTTTGGTCCTGTTGAGCAAGCTGTACCAACAGTGAGAGGAGTAGAGGCCGGAATCATTCACGATCCCAAAGCTCGTCTATTAGGGAAGCACGCTGGAAGTGCTGGTTTGTTTTCGACTGTTAAGGATTTACAGATCTTTCTGGAACATTACTTGAAAGATGATTTTGCGGCAGATTTGAGCCGAAGTTTCTCTCCTTTAGATGATAAGGAGCGTTCCCTAGCCTGGAATCTGGAAGGTGACTGGCTTGATCACACGGGCTATACAGGTACCTTCATCATGTGGAATCGAAAGAAACAGGAAGCCGCCATCTTTCTGTCCAATCGAACGTATGAAAAGGATGAGCGTGCCCAGTGGATAGTTGATCGAAACCAAGTCATGAAAATCATTCGTCAAGAGGAGTAGGGAGAAGCATGTCAAAAACCGTAAAAGGAACTCTGTATACAGTAGTGGCAGGGATTGCTTGGGGTTTGTCTGGAACCAGTGGCCAATACCTAATGGCACACGGGATTTCCGCTCTAGTCTTGACTAATTTGCGACTCATCATTGCAGGTTTGGCACTGGTAGTCTTATCCTATATGACTGCAAGGGATAAACTCTATGCTTTTTTAAAAGACAGAAAAAGCCTTTTATCTGTGCTGTTGTTTGCCTTGTTTGGACTTTTCTTAAACCAGTTTGCCTATCTTTCTGCTATTCAGGAAACCAATGCTGGCACGGCGACAGTTCTCCAGTATGTATGCCCCGTTGGGATCTTGGTTTATACTTGTATCAAGGACAAGGTGGCGCCTACTCTGGCTGAGATTATTTCAATTGGTTTAGCAATTGGAGGAACGTTTCTTATCGCGACGCATGGGGAACTTGACCAGTTGTCTGTCACACCTGCTGGTCTTTTCTGGGGCCTCTTTTCTGCCCTAACCTATGCCCTCTATATCATCCTTCCCATTGCTTTGATTAAGAAGTGGGGCAGTATTTTGGTGATTGGTGTCGGTATGGTTATTTCTGGTGTAGTGGCTATTCCTTTCACAGGAGTTTTACAGGCCAGCATACCGACTAGCTTAGATCTTCTCTTTGCATTTGCTGGGATTATCATCATCGGAACGGTTTTTGCCTATACAGCTTTCCTAAAAGGGGCTAGTCTGATAGGCCCTGTTAAGTCTAGTTTATTAGCTTCCATAGAGCCAATTTCAGCCGTTTTCTTTGCCTTTCTGATTATGAAGGAACAGTTTTATGCGATTGATTTTGTCGGTATGGCTATGATTTTACTAGCCGTGACCATTATTTCTTTGAAAGATTTACTGCTGGAAATAAAGAGTAAGTAATAAAAAAATCCACTCAATCGAGTGGATTTTGTGTGTATAGATGATTATTCTTTATTTTCGTGTGGCAAAATCAAGTTTAAGATAATTCCTGTCATGGCTGATAGAGCAGTACCTGAAAGTGTAACTGGGCCGAGTTTGAGGATGGCTCCACCAAGTCCAAGTACCAACATGGCACTAGCGATGATGAGGTTACGCATTTGGCTGAAGTCAACGCGCTCTTTAATCAAAACTTTTAGCCCGTTACTGGCGATAACTCCGTAGAGAAGGATGGACATGCCACCAAGCACAGCACTTGGGATTGTTGAAATCAAGGCAGTGAATTTACCAAGGAAGCTAAGTGCAATGGCGATGAAGGCCGCGTTACGGATAACAGAGACAGAAGCGATACGAGTCATCCCGATAACCCCTGTATTTTCGCCGTAAGTCGTATTAGCTGGTCCACCGAGGAAGGCTGATACAGATGTCGCGATACCGTCACCGAGAAGAGTACGGTGAAGACCTGGATCTTTCAAGAATTGACGGCCACAGATTTGGCTCAAAACTGTGTGGTCTCCAATGTGTTCTGAAATTGTTACAATAGCGATTGGCAAGATGGCGATGGTTTCAGGACCGAAGTACAAGTTGTACTCTTTAAAGGCACCACCCGTATTAAATGGTAAATAGAAACCAGGGATTTCAAACCAGTTGGCTTGAAGAACAGGAGTGAAGTCAACTAATCCAAGAACTAGGGCAAATAGGTATCCACCGATGATGGCAAAGAGGAAAGGAATGATACGGAGGAACCCTTTTCCTTTTGTATTGATAAAAGCTGCAATAAGGAATGTAACAACAGCTACAAGGGCATTTTTCCAGTTTCCATCTGCTACAAGTCCAGCATTCGTTACAGCTGAACCAGCAAGTCCGAGACCGATAACGATAATCATAGGTCCGATAATAATTGGTGGCAAGAGTTTGTCAATCCATTTCGTACCTGCAAAACGAACACTTGCTGCTACAAGGACATAGACCAAACCAGTCAGGATAACTCCAGTTTGAGCGGCAGATACATCGCCCCCCATTTCTTTCATGGCTAGAGACATAGCCGTGATAAAGGCGAATGAAGAACCTAGATAAACTGGAACCTTAAAGCCAGTAGAAATCATGTAGATAAGTGTTCCAATACCAGATGCAAAGAGGGCAACGGATACAGGCATTCCCAAAATTAAGGGAACGAGAATGGTTGCACCAAACATGGCAAATACGTGCTGGAAGCTGAGAAGAATACCTTTACCAGCAGAAGGACGTTGATCAACGTCTAGTAACAAGTCAACAGTTGATTCCTGTTTCATAAAAACCTCACTTTTGGGCACCAAAAAAGAGCCCATTATTTTATAGCAATAGGCCCTCAGAGTAAGACTTTTTAAAAAATAGTTATCTTTTAAAAATTTATATAAATCTGCGCCTTCGTCACCTCACAGGATGACATTAAAAACCTTTGCTTAGGATAGTATAGCAGAAAAAATTCGTTTTGTAAACGAATTTTTCCCGAGCCTGGAAATGGGAGAGCGAGGTCCGTTTTGTAAACGAATTTTTCCCGAGCCCAGAAATAATAAAGCGAGGCTGATTTTGTAAATCATTTTTTTACTAAAAAAATTAAAGTGGGCGTTTGTTTGGCATGCCTGCCTTTCTTGGGTACTTGTTAGGTGTTTCTTTTTTCTTTTCGACGACTGTTATGTAGCGCGGATCTCCATTTGGCAGGGCATAGTTGAGGTTGTCCTCTACCTTGCTAAAGAGGAGGTTGAGAGCGTTCTTGGCTTCTAACAATTCCTCAGGAGCATTGCTGGCCTTGAGCGCCAGTAGTTTTCCACCAACTTTAAGGTAGGGAATGGTCAACTCAGATAAGACTTGCATACGGGCAACTGCACGAGCTGTCACCATATCAAACTGGGCACGGAAGTTCTTGTCTTGAGCAAAGTCTTCTGCCCGTCCATGGTAGAAGTGAACGCCTTCCAAATCCAGCTCTTGAGCCAATAGTTGGAGGAAGTTGATGCGCTTATTTAGCGAATCAATGATGGTCACATCTAACTGAGGATAGAGGATTTTCATGGGCAGACTAGGAAATCCTGCCCCAGCTCCGATATCAAGAAGTTTGATATTCTCATTTTGGATCAAGCCTTGTAGGATGGGTGCAATCGAATCATAAAAGTGTTTAAGGTAGACTTCTTCTTTGTCAGTGATAGCGGTCAGGTTAATCTTTTCATTCCACTCGACCAAGAGTTCAAAATACCGTTCAAATTGTTCTTTTTGCTGGTCTGAAAGTGGAAGATTTTGCTCAGTTAGTAGGCTGTAAAATGTTTCTGGTTTCATAATCGTTTCCTTCTCTAGTATCACCTTATTTTACCATATTCATTAAAATTTTGATATACTGGTAGTAATCTAAAAGCAGAAAGGAATAAGATTATGACTTGGATTATTCTTGGAGTTTTGGCTCTGATTGTTATTTTTGTGATTGTTAGCTATAACGGTTTGGTTAAGAATCGTATGCAAACAAAAGAGGCATGGAGCCAGATCGATGTTCAGTTGAAGCGTCGTAATGATCTACTCCCAAACTTGATTGAAACAGTCAAAGGCTATGCCAAATATGAAGGTTCTACCTTGGAAAAAGTGACAGAGCTTCGTAGACAAGTAGCCGCAGCAACCTCGCCAGCTGAAGCGATGAAGGCCAGTGATGCCCTTACCCGCCAGATTTCCGGTATCTTTGCAGTTGCAGAGAATTACCCAGACTTGAAAGCTAGCGCTAACTTTATCAAATTACAAGAAGAGTTGACCAATACAGAAAATAAAATTTCCTACTCACGCCAACTCTACAACAGTGTGGTCAGCAACTACAATGTAAAACTAGAAAGCTTCCCAAGTAATGTCATCGCAGGACTATTTGGCTTTAAAGCTGCGGACTTCCTTCAAACACCTGAAGAGGAGAAGGCAGTTCCTAAAGTTGACTTTAGCGGTTTAGGTGACTAAGATGTTGTTTGATCAAATTGCGAGCAATAAACGAAAAACGTGGATTTTGTTGCTGGTTTTCTTCCTACTCTTGGCCTTGGTTGGTTATGCGGTTGGCTATCTCTTCATGCGCTCAGGTCTTGGGGGCATGATCATAGCCCTAATCATTGGTCTTGTCTATGCCTTAATTATGATCTTTCAATCGACAGAGATTGTCATGTCTATGAATGGGGCGCGTGAGGTTGATGAGCAAACGGCACCAGACCTCTACCATGTAGTGGAAGATATGGCCATGGTCGCTCAGATCCCTATGCCACGTGTTTTTATCATTGAGGATTCTTCTTTAAATGCCTTTGCAACAGGTTCGAATCCGCAGAATGCAGCTGTCGCAGCCACTTCGGGTCTCCTAGCCATCATGAACCGTGAGGAGCTAGAAGCGGTCATGGGTCATGAAGTCAGTCATATCCGGAACTACGATATCCGCATTTCGACCATTGCTGTTGCCCTTGCCAGTGCCATTACCCTTCTGTCTAGTATGGCAGGACGGATGATGTGGTGGGGTGGCGCAGGTCGCAGACGGAGTGATAATGATCGTGATGGAAATGGTTTGGAGATTATCATGCTTGTTATCTCTCTCTTAGCCATTGTTCTAGCACCTCTCGCAGCAACCTTGGTACAACTAGCCATTTCCCGTCAGAGGGAATTTCTGGCGGATGCATCTAGTGTAGAGCTGACTCGCAATCCTCAAGGGATGATCAATGCCTTGCGCAAGTTGGACAATAGCGAGCCGATGCATCACCATGTCGATGATGCCAGCAGCGCTCTTTATATCAATGATCCTAAGAAAGGTGGCGGACTTCAAAAACTATTTTACACCCACCCACCTATCTCAGAACGAATTGAGCGTTTGAAACATATGTAGAAAAAATGACTCTTTGTCAACTGTAGTGGGTTGAAGAAAAGCTAAAATAAGCTCCATAATATCCATAGGGGATTTACCCACTACAAATATTATAGAGCCGAAAAATATTTGAAGCAGGTGGATAGAAGAAATCACCTGCTTTTTTCTCGTCTTTTGATCATGATGGACATTTTGAGGATAGTATAGTTGATGAGGGTTTTGATGTAGATAAAAACGTTCAGACACAGAGGATGATTGAGGCAGTGCGAGATGCACTATCAAAATTAAATGATGAAGAAAGAGAAATCATTGATAGACTTTATTTCAATGATGAAACTATTCGTTTGGTGGCTGAAATGAAAAAAATATCTCATCCAGCTCTCATAAAGAGAAGAAATAAGATATTGGAAAAGCTAAGAGAGTTGCTGAAAGAATTTAGATAGTAATGAGAAGAAGCGGGAAAAAAATTTTTGTCTGCTTCTTTTTAGATATTGCAATGTTTTAACTGTTATGCTATAATAATAACAGTTAAAACACAAATAACAGTAGGGGGTTGATGATGAATATACAGATAAATAATTCCAGTGATGAACCAATATATCTGCAAATAAAAAATCAAATTAAAGCACAAATCATTTCTGGAGATTTGAAAGTGGGAGAACAACTACCTTCGATAAGATTCTTAGCGAAAGAAATAAGAGTAAGTATGTTAACTGCAAAAAGAGCTTTTGATGAATTAGAGTTAGACGGATTTATAAATTCGGTACAAGGAAAAGGTAATTTTGTTGCATCACAAAATAAAGAACTAATTCGAGAAGAATACTTAAAGAAAATTGAATCGAAGCTTCAAGAAGTAGTTGAACTTTCAGAAATTGTAGATGTATCCAGTGATGAATTGATAAAAATGTTAAAGAGTTATGTGGAGGGTGAATATGAGTAAATATGCTATTGAAATTAAAGATTTAGTAAAAACATTTGACAGTTTTAAACTAGGACCGGTAAATCTTACTATTCCGAAAGGAACAATAGTTGGATATATCGGACAGAATGGAGCTGGTAAAAGTACAACTATAAAATTGTTACTTGGGCTTTTAAGAAAAGACTCTGGCGATATAAGACTTTTAGATGAGGAAAATCCTAATAGTGTTGAACTGAAAGATAAACTTGGAGTGGTATTTGATGATTTGTTAGTGCCGGAAGAAATGACATTAATCGATGTTGAAAAGTTTTGTCATAGAGTTTATTCAAAATGGGATAAAAAGCAGTTTTATGGATTCGTTGAAAAATTCAATTTACCACATAAAAAGATGATTAAAAACTATTCTCGTGGTATGAAAATGAAACTTTCAATGGCTGTTGCTTTATCTCACAATGCTGAACTTTTGATTTTAGATGAAGCAACAAGTGGGCTTGACCCAATTGTAAGAGAGGAAATCTTGGATTTGTTATTAGATTTTATGCAAGATGAAAATCATACAATTCTTATTTCTTCCCATATTTTATCTGACTTAGAAAAAGTGGCAGATTACATTGCTTTTATTCACAATGGAAAAATCTTATTTATGGAAACAAAAGATGAGTTAAAAGAAAACTACGGTATATGTACTTTATCCAATGAAGAAGTAAATAACATTGATGAAGAAGCCATTGTAGGAAGAAGAATACATTCTTTTGGGCAAGAGTTACTTGTTAAAAAGAGTCTTGTACCTGATGGTATCAAGTTACAAAAACCGTCAATTGAGGATATTATGATTTACTTTGTGAAAGGAGTGAGACAATAATGACATCATTAATTTTGAAAGATATAGCTACTTTAAAAAAGACATTATTATTAACGGTTACTATCAGTATTGCACTGGCTGTATATGGAATTTATGAAAATGAATTGTTTATGGTTCCGTTAATATGTGTAATGATTCCGCTCATACTTACTGCAATCGCCTTTGGCTATGATACAAAATCAAATTTCGAACAGTTTGCATTTTCGATGCCAATAAAAAAGAGCAGTTATGTGTTGAGCAAGTTTTTCTTTGCATTTGCCTTTGGTTTGGTTGGTTCAATCTGCATTTTTGTACTGTTGATGACAAAAAATCAAATGTCATTGGATAATATAGTGTTTATTGCTTTAATTACATTAGCTGCTAGTATACTTATGTCTGCCATTCAATTACCATTTATTCTTAAATATGGTGCTGAAAAGGGTAGACTCATTATGGTAATCACTTATTTCTTAATATTTGCTTTATCAACACTGTTAAAAGAAAAGTCGGATTTTCTTGCAGAACTAATGGAGATTTTTAGTAAAAATTCTATATCAATTATTTGCTTAGGAATTTTAGTTGTAAGCATATTAATCATAGGGCTTGCAGTAAAATTGTCCGTTATGATTATGGAGAAAAAAGAATACTAGTTATAAATTATTTAATTTGTAGTTAAGTGGCAGAGATGGAAAAACAATTTTTTCCTTAATTGTCAAGTCAAGTGCAACAAAGTTGTTCTTCTGATTAAGTGAGTATCTTTCAAGCTGTTTGAGTTAGCTCAAACAGCCCAAAGAATCCAGAGAAATCTCTCTGGATTTTTGCTATGTTTAAAATCTAAAAATCTTGTAAATCGACGACTTCCAAACCATTTTCTGTCAAACGATAGATGGCCCTACAGACCTCTTTTAAGAAACGTCTGTCATGTGACACAGTGACCAGACCACCTGGATAAGAGGCAAAGAGTTTTCTGATTTCGGGTTGGGAAGTTGGAGAAAAGTTGCGTGTGGGCTCATCCAGAATGAGAAAGTTTGGTTTGCGTAGAACTAAATCCAACAGAAGTAGTTTGCCTTGTTGACCACCAGATAAGGAACGGATTTGGTGTTGCATCTCTGGATAACTGAAATTGAGACTGGCTAAGTGGGATTGGATTTTCTGTAATTCCTCTTTCTGCCCTGTTTGGCTGAGAAAGGCTACTGGCGATAGATCCAATTCCAGTTTTTTGTGGTAATCTTGTGGCATAAAACCAAGCGAAATTTCTCTTTTGTCGCTGAGCTGTTGCTGCAACTTGGCTAACAGAGTTGATTTTCCAACACCATTTGGCCCGATGATACCGATTTTATCTTGGCCACGGATCGTTAGTTGTAACCCCTGAGCTAAAATGCGCTCGCCAATGGACAAATTTTCTTTTTCCAGTTGGACTAAGACTTTAGAAGCCGGTAATGGTTGTATATCTGAGAAGAAAAGTTGGATTTGTTCTTCTTCAAGCGGCTTTTGGGTCATGGACTGAGCTGCCTTTTCGTAGCGTTTTTCTTGAGAGAGAACATTTTTCATCTTTTTAGCCAATAGGCGACCAGCAGTACTGTCTTTGGTAGCTCGAAGTACAGTTTCTACATTTTGTTTGACTCGGCGATGCTTTTCCATGGTTTTATCATAGGCTCTCTGGTCGTTAGCAGCTTGCTGGCTTTGTCTAGCAAAGCTAGCCTTTCTCTGGTCACTGTAGCGATCATAGTCTAAATGCTCTACAAGCGTTTCCGCTTCTTTCCGATGCTTGACTAGTCGCAGGTGGATAATAGTATCTGCCGTTTGAGAGAGAAAGTCTTCATCATGGGAAATGAAAATAACAGTTTGCCTAATCTTTTGAATCTGACTTTTTAGCCAATCAACCGTCTCAAGGTCTAAGTCATTTGAAGGTTCATCTAAAAATAGAATCTCAAAGGGTTTGGCTAATTCATGTATGAGCTGAATTTTCAAAGCCTCGCCCCCTGATAGACTGCCAATTTCTTGATCGCTAGCAAAACGGTCGCTATCAAAGTGCAACTCCTCCGCCAAACGATAAAGAATACTGTAGTCTAAATCAGCAGAATCCAAAAAGAAGTAGTCATGTAGAGTTTTCTTTTTCAGGTCCTCAGCTAGTTTTTGAGGAATGTAGGCCAGTGATTGAAGGTCAGACTGGATCTCTCCCTTGATAGTGAAATCAGGCAATGCTTCCCCCATTAAAGCTCGTAGTAAAGTCGATTTACCATTTCCTTCTTCACCAATAATAGCAACCTTTTCCCCGTCTTGGATAGTCATGGTTAGGTCAGATACAAGATCTCGTAGATCTTTGTTTTGCGTGATGGTTAGATGATTGATTTTTATCATATTGTTGCCCTTTCTAGAATGTCGATAGTGCATAACAAAAAGCTCTACTTTATCTAGTAGAGCCCAAAGTCACTGTTAAAAACTCTATTATCCTCGTTGAAAAACTCGTCAAACTAGCTTGGAGTTGCCTAACCCAACCCAATAGGAGAATAGCTTTCTAGTTTTTTGAATTTCAATGGGGACAGGATACTAGAAAATCTAGTATAAAAAGAGCACACAAAAAGAGACAAAAACAAGATCTACTAAATAAAGGTTCTTTATTTGATAGACTTAGTTGTTCATGTCTCCCTTACCTCCGAGTATTAGTACCTCTATCCTATACTTTTCAGGAAATTTTGTCAATAGAAAACAGGAAATTCTAGTTTTTATACTCAATGAAAATCAAAGAGCAAACTAGGAAGCGATCCGAAGGCTATACTTGGGTACGGCAAGGCGAAGCTGACGTGGTTTGAAGAGATTTTCGAAGAGTATCAGAATCCAAAAACAGGTCCATAGAGAGTTAGTACGTGTTTGACATGCTCATAATGGAACTTGTCATAGTTGCGCCAAGCGTTGCGTGCTTGGTCGTTTAGTTTTAGACTGCCCAGTCCAATCAGAAGACTGGTACGTTGGTAAAATTTCTCGAGGTCGATTAAGATACTGTTGTCCAACTTTTCCGCTTTTTTAAGTTCCTGGAGAGTGCTGTTTAGCAGCTCTTGCAGTCGAATATCATCGGCTGTACCTTGTTTGCAGCTTTGGTAGCTTTTATTTAACTCGGAAAGGAGTTGGTAAGCTTCAGCGATGAGTGCTTTGTCTTCCATATGAGCATCCTCCTTGCTCTGATGTATTCTTGCCTATAGTATAGCACTAAACAGGAAATATGTCATAGTAAATATGTTAAAAATGAGATTTTAATATCAAGGTTTGGAAGGCTGACTCGTAGCCGTTTCATGGTATAATCAAGTGAGTAAATCTTTATGGAGGAAATATGAAGTTAAATATTCAAGAAATTCGTAAACAGCCTGAAGGCCTACATTTTGAACAAGCTTTAGACCTAGCAGCAGACTTACGTATCCGTAATCAAGAGATTATAGATGTCAAAGATATCCTTGCAGTTGGGAAGGTACAGTACGAAGACCGTCTGTATTTCTTAGACTATCAGTTGTCATATACCATTGTTCTTGCTTCAAGTCGTAGTATGGAGCCAGTTGAGTTAGATGAATCTTATCCAGTCACAGAAGTTTTCATGGAAGGAGCGACCAACCAACTGGACCAGGAAGTTCTAGACGATGACTTGGTCCTGCCTATCGAAAATGGGGAAATCGACCTTGCTGAGAGCGTAGCAGATAATATTCTGCTCAATATCCCTATCAAAGTCTTGACGGCAGAAGAAGAGGCGGGCCAAGGTTTTGTGTCGGGAAATGACTGGCAAATCATGACTGAGGAAGAATACCAGGCCCAACAAGCAGTCAAGAAAGAAGAAAATAGTCCTTTTGCAGGTTTACAAGGACTATTTGATGGAGACGAGTAGATGGTTTTATCCAAGAAACGTGCTCGTCATGTCATAGAGGAAATCATTGCCCTTTTCCCAGATGCGAAACCAAGTCTTGATTTTACTAATCATTTTGAACTACTGGTTGCAGTGATGCTGTCAGCCCAGACCACAGATGCAGCGGTAAATAAGGCCACACCAGGTCTCTTTGCGGCCTTTCCAACGCCACAAGCCATGTCTGTAGCGACAGAGAGTGAAATTGCTTCACACATTTCTCGCCTGGGACTGTATCGAAATAAGGCTAAATTCCTTAAAAAATGTGCCCAACAGTTACTAGACGATTTTGACGGTCAAGTGCCTCAGACTCGAGAGGAATTAGAAAGTCTAGCTGGTGTTGGTCGCAAAACAGCAAATGTCGTCATGAGCGTGGGCTTTGGAATTCCAGCTTTTGCAGTGGACACTCATGTGGAGCGTATCTGTAAGCATCACGATATCGTTAAAAAATCAGCTACGCCACTTGAAGTAGAAAAACGTGTCATGGACGTTCTGCCACCAGAAGAATGGTTAGCAGCCCACCAGGCCATGATTTACTTTGGACGAGCTATCTGCCATCCCAAAAATCCAGAATGTGACCACTATCCCCAATTATATGATTTTAGTAATGTTTGAGGGGACTCTGAAAAAGTTTTTGCTTGATTTTAAGGGTGCTTTGTGCTATAGTAAATGATAACTAAATAGTCCTTTAAACCTGTCCCGTGAGGCAGGCAAGGAGCGCGATAAAGTAGAAGGGTGAAGTCTATACTGTTTACAGTAGGGCTCGCTTGGCTATACATTTCAAGTCTCCTTGTAGAAGGAGACTTTTCTTTTTGGAGGTTTGTCATGAAGACAAAAGAAGTTGTAGACGAATTGACTGTCAAACGAGCGATTACGCGAATTACTTATGAGATTATCGAGCGCAATAAGGATTTGAATAAAATTATCCTAGCTGGGATAAAAACGCGTGGTGTTTTCATCGCTCATCGTATCAAAGAACGCTTGGAGCAGTTGGAAAATATCACTGTTCCTGTTGTGGAATTGGACACCAAACCTTTCCGTGATGATGTTAAAAGCGGAGAAGATACTTCTTTGATTTCTGTTGATGTGACAGACCGTGAAGTTATCTTGGTGGATGATGTGCTTTATACAGGTCGTACCATCCGTGCTGCTATCGATAACATTGTCGGACATGGTCGTCCTGCGCGCGTGAGTCTTGCGGTGCTAGTAGATCGTGGACATAGAGAATTGCCTATCCGTCCAGATTATGTTGGGAAAAATATCCCAACCAGTCGTTCTGAAGAAATCATCGTAGAGATGACAGAACTTGATGGCCAAGACAGAGTTCTGATTACTGAAGAAGCTTAGAAAGCTGAAGGAGTAGCCATGTCAGAAAATCAACAAGCATTGAACCATGTGGTTTCCATGGAAGACCTCACTGTCGATCAAGTGATGAAATTGATCAAACGAGGGATTGAGTTTAAAAACGGATCCCAGCTTCCTTATGAAGACCATCCGATTGTTTCAAATCTTTTCTTTGAGGATTCTACACGGACACATAAGTCCTTTGAAGTGGCAGAGATTAAGCTAGGGCTGGAGCGACTTGACTTTGATGTGAAGACCAGCTCAGTAAATAAGGGTGAGACACTGTATGATACCATCTTAACCTTGTCTGCGCTTGGTGTAGATGTCTGCGTGATTCGTCACCCAGAGGTAGATTATTATAAAGAACTGATTGCGAGTCCGTCAATTACAACTTCTATTATCAATGGTGGTGATGGCTCAGGTCAACATCCTAGTCAGAGCTTGCTTGATTTGATGACTATTTATGAAGAATTTGGTCACTTTGAGGGTCTCAAGGTTGCTATTGCAGGCGACTTGGATCATTCACGTGTTGCCAAATCCAATATGCAGATTTTGAAACGCTTGGGAGCTGAACTGTATTTTGCAGGACCTGAGGAATGGAGAAGTCAAGAGTTTGCGGACTATGGACAGTTTGTAACTATTGATGAGATTGTTGATCAGGTGGATGTTTTGATGTTACTCCGAGTTCAACATGAACGCCATGAAAGCGGAGCGGTCTTTTCAAAAGAAGACTACCATGCTCAACACGGTTTGAACCAAGAACGCTATAATCGTTTGAAAGAAAAAGCAATCATTATGCATCCGGCTCCAGTTAATCGGGATGTGGAAATTGCTGACCACTTGGTTGAAGCACCAAAATCACGCATTGTCCAACAAATGACCAACGGTGTCTTTGTTCGAATGGCAATCTTAGAATCCGTATTGGCGAGTAGAAACGCCAACTAAAACACAAGACGTTAAAAGACGCCAGTGAGCGTCCACGAGAGGTGAAAATATGACAAAAAGACTTCTAGTATTAGAAGATGGCACAGTTTTTGAAGGAAAGGCCTTCGGAGCAGACATTGATGTAACAGGTGAGATCGTCTTTAACACAGGGATGACCGGCTACCAAGAATCCATTACAGACCAGTCTTATAATGGACAAATCTTGACTTTCACTTATCCTTTGGTGGGAAATTATGGAATAAATCGTGATGATTATGAATCCATCATTCCAACTTGTAAGGGAGTTGTCGTTTTCGAAGAGGCGCGTCGAGCTAGCAACTGGCGCAACCAAATGACCTTGGACGAATTCTTGAAAGCTAAGAAAATTCCGGGTATTTCAGGGATTGATACGCGTGCACTTACCAAGATTATCCGTAAGCATGGTACCATGCGTGCAACCTTGACTCATGTTGGGGACAGTATGGACCATGTGACGGACCAGCTCCAAGCAACAGTCTTGCCGACAGACAATATTAAGCAGGTTTCTACTAAAACTTCCTATCCAGCTCCTGGAGTTGGTTTGAGTGTGGTCTTAGTAGACTTTGGTCTCAAGCACTCAATCTTACGTGAACTTTCTAAGCGTAACTGTAACGTGACGGTTGTTCCGTATTCAACAACGGCAGAAGAAATTCTCCACCTCAATCCTGATGGAGTTATGTTGTCAAATGGCCCAGGTAACCCAGAAGACGTTCCAGAAGCACTGGACATGATTCGTGGTGTGCAAGGGAAAATTCCAATTTTCGGAATTTGTATGGGACACCAACTCTTTGCCATGGCAAACGGGGCTAAGACTTATAAGATGAAGTTTGGTCACCGTGGATTTAACCACGCGGTACGTGAGATTGCAACAGGACGTGTAGACTTTACCAGCCAAAACCATGGTTATGCAGTCAGCCGTGAGGACTTGCCAGAGCATTTGATCATTACCCACGAAGAAATCAATGACAAGTCAGTTGAAGGTGTACGTCACAGATACCAACCAGGTTTTTCTGTACAATTCCACCCAGACGCAGCTCCTGGTCCACACGATGCAAGCTACCTATTTGACGAGTTTATCGAGATGATGGAAGCTTTTAAACAAGCAAACTAAAAACGAGTAAAAACTCGTTGGAGAATTTATGTAACTGAACACGGACGGAAAGCTCGGAATTTAGAGAAACCAACTTGGATTGTCAATCCTTCCTTGGTTTCCTAAAATTCAATCGCTTTCTATTCGTCCTTTGTATCTTATTTAATGTCGCTCTGTGAGGCGACGAATAGAAAGGCAGGTCGTTTCTTTTAGTCGCTATCAGGCGAACTAAAAACTCCCTGCACTAGATTTTTTATCGAAAAATATCGTTTCTCTAAAAAATCGTCGGAGAATTTATTTAATGGCAACCTGAGAGTTGCCGAATAGAAAGGAGAAGGGTGGTCCGTATTTGCTGAACTGAATACGGGCTACGGACGGTGCTAAAAAGATAGTTATTCCTAGAACTGATAGTTCTTCGTCATAACTCCTATTTTAGCTTTGTCTGCTTGACGCCCTTAATATCTTATAAATGCCTAAACGTACTGATATTCAAAAAATTATGGTGATTGGTTCTGGTCCGATTATTATTGGTCAGGCTGCTGAGTTTGACTACGCGGGGACCCAAGCCTGCTTGTCTTTGAAAGAGGAAGGTTATGAGGTTGTCTTGGTGAACTCAAACCCTGCCACCATCATGACGGACAAGGAGATTGCAGACAAGGTCTACATCGAACCGATTACACTCGAGTTTGTGACGCGTATTCTCCGTAAGGAACGTCCAGATGCTTTGCTTCCAACCCTTGGTGGGCAAACAGGTCTCAATATGGCCATGGAATTATCTAAAAATGGTATTCTAGATGAGCTTGGTGTCGAACTTCTGGGAACTAAATTGTCTGCCATCGACCAAGCAGAGGACCGTGACCTCTTTAAACAATTGATGGAAGAGCTTGAGCAACCAATTCCAGAATCTGAAATTGTCAACACAGTAGAAGAAGCAGTTGCCTTCGCAACGTCAATCGGCTACCCAGTTATCGTTCGTCCAGCCTTTACCCTTGGTGGTACTGGTGGTGGTATGTGTGCCAACGAAGAAGAATTGCGTGAAATCGCTGAAAATGGCTTGAAATTGTCACCTGTTACCCAATGTTTGATTGAACGTTCAATCGCTGGTTTCAAGGAAATCGAGTACGAAGTCATGCGCGATTCAGCTGACAATGCCCTCGTTGTTTGTAACATGGAAAACTTTGACCCAGTCGGGATTCATACAGGGGATTCCATTGTATTTGCTCCTGCGCAAACCATGTCAGACTATGAAAACCAAATGCTCCGTGACGCGAGCTTGAGCATTATCCGCGCCCTCAAGATTGAAGGGGGCTGTAACGTTCAGCTAGCCCTTGATCCGCATAGCTTCAAGTACTATGTTATCGAAGTAAACCCTCGTGTATCGCGTTCGTCAGCGCTTGCTTCTAAGGCAACTGGTTACCCAATTGCCAAATTGGCAGCTAAGATTGCCGTCGGTTTGACCTTGGATGAGGTCATCAACCCAGTTACAGGTTCAACCTATGCTATGTTTGAACCAGCCCTTGACTACGTCGTTGCTAAGATTCCACGTTTCCCATTTGACAAATTTGAAAAAGGGGAACGTCGTCTTGGTACCCAGATGAAGGCAACTGGTGAAGTCATGGCTATCGGTCGTAACATCGAAGAGTCACTTCTTAAAGCCTGTCGTTCCCTTGAAATTGGGGTTCACCACAATGAAATGCCTGAACTTGCAACCGTTTCAGATGATGCTTTGATTGAAAAGGTTGTCAAAGCCCAAGATGATCGTCTCTTCTACGTTTCAGAAGCCATTCGCCGTGGTTACACACCAGAAGAAATTGCTGAATTGACCAAGATTGATATCTTCTATCTTGATAAACTCTTGCATATCTTTGAAATCGAGCAAGAATTGGGTTCTCATCCACAAGAGCTAGAAGTTTTGAAAACAGCTAAACTAAATGGCTTCTCAGACCGTAAGATTGCTGAACTCTGGAAAACAACGGCTGAGCAAGTTCGTCAACTCCGCTTGGAAAACAAGATTGTCCCTGTCTACAAGATGGTCGATACTTGTGCGGCAGAGTTCGACTCTGAAACCCCATATTTCTATTCAACCTATGGATGGGAAAATGAGTCTATCAAGTCTGACAAGGAATCTGTACTAGTCCTAGGTTCTGGTCCAATCCGTATCGGGCAAGGAGTTGAGTTTGACTACGCAACTGTTCATTCAGTCAAGGCTATTCAGGCTGCTGGCTATGAAGCCATCATCATGAACTCAAACCCAGAGACCGTTTCAACAGACTTCTCTGTATCAGACAAGCTTTACTTTGAGCCATTGACATTCGAAGATGTTATGAATGTCATCGACTTGGAGCAACCAAAGGGCGTTATCGTTCAGTTCGGTGGTCAAACAGCCATCAACCTTGCGGAGCCATTGGCAAAAGCAGGTGTGACCATCCTTGGTACACAGGTTACTGACCTAGACCGTGCCGAAGACCGCGACCTCTTCGAGCAAGCTCTTAAAGATTTGGATATTCCACAGCCACCAGGACAAACGGCTACAAATGAAGAAGCAGCAGTTCTTGCAGCTCGCAAGATTGGTTTCCCAGTTCTCGTTCGCCCATCTTATGTCTTGGGTGGACGTGCCATGGAAATCGTAGAAAATGAGGAAGATCTTCGTTCTTACATGCGTACCGCTGTTAAGGCTAGTCCAGACCACCCAGTTCTTGTTGACTCTTACATCGTTGGGCAAGAATGTGAAGTTGATGCTATTTCAGATGGAGAAAATGTCCTTATCCCTGGTATCATGGAACATATCGAACGTGCCGGTGTCCACTCAGGTGACTCCATGGCTGTTTACCCTCCACAAACCTTGTCTCAAAAAGTGCAAGAAACAATCGCTGACTACACAAAACGCCTAGCAATCGGCCTTAACTGTCTTGGTATGATGAACATTCAGTTTGTCATCAAGGATGAGAAAGTCTACGTTATTGAGGTCAATCCACGTGCCAGCCGTACGGTTCCATTCCTGTCTAAGGTAACCAATATCCCTATGGCTCAGGTAGCGACCAAGCTCATTCTTGGGCAAAGTCTTGAAGAACTTGGTTATCAAGATGGACTTTATCCAGAAAGCACTCGCGTTCATATCAAGGCGCCAGTCTTCTCCTTTACCAAACTAGCTAAGGTAGATAGCTTGCTTGGTCCTGAAATGAAGTCAACAGGGGAGGTTATGGGTTCTGATACGACTCTTGAAAAAGCTCTCTACAAGGCCTTTGAAGCTTCTTATCTTCACTTGCCAACCTTTGGAAATGTTGTCTTTACTATCGCAGATGATGCCAAGGAAGAAGCTTTGGATTTGGCTCGTCGTTTCCAAAATATTGGTTATGGTATCCTTGCGACTCAAGGAACAGCAGCTTTCTTTGAAGGTCATGGCTTGAAGGCTCAACTCGTTGGTAAGATTGGTGATGATGAACATGATATCCCAAGCTATGTTCGTAAAGGGAAAATCCAAGCTATCATCAACACAGTTGGTACTAAGCGAACTGCTGATGAAGATGGTGAACAAATCCGCCGTTCAGCTATCGAACATGGTGTACCACTCTTTACAGCCCTAGATACAGCTAATGCCATGCTTAAGGTACTTGAAAGCCGTAGCTTCGTTACAGAAGCAATTTAGTTTCTTGTTAAATGATCTAAGTAGCTTTTATCCAGCGTCAAAAGACGCTGGTTTTTCCTCTTTTATAGAGAAATCGAGTTAGAAATAATAGTTACAGTTCACTATTAAATGTCAAAGTTTATCAATAGATTTATCATTATCGTTAATGAGTAGACTTATTCTGACTTTCCCTAAAATTTTGTTGAATTTTCTTAAGTTTTTATCATATTTTTTATAATTAAGGTGCCTTAAGAAAAATAATGAAAAAACTAAATGTTTTTCATATAGTTTTCATTTTTTGTGTTATAATTAAGGCGCCTTAAGAAAAATATTAAGGTGCCTTAAGAAAAATAATGAAAAAACTAAATGTTTTTCATATAGTTTTCATTGTTTTAATAGTTTAAAGTCAATCTTATTTTTCTCTAATAGAAAATAATGAAAAAGTAGGTTTAGAAAGAGGTAAGTATCTATGTCTTCTCATAAAAAAGTGTCACTCTCTGAGATTAATCAATCTATCGATACTCCAAATAACAATCATTTTTGGCAAAATCTAAAAGCATTCTTAGGACCTGGTGCACTTGTGGCAGTTGGCTACATGGATCCTGGAAATTGGATCACCAGTGTGGTTGGTGGCGCCTCCTACAAGTACAGCCTTTTATTTGTTATTTTAATTTCATCCATCATTGCTATGCAGCTACAACAGATGGCTGGGAAGCTCGGTATCGTGACTAGGATGGACCTAGCACAGGCAACAGCTCATCATGCTCCCAAGTGGCTTCGCTATAGTTTGTGGGTGATTTTAGAATTAGCTTTAATGGCGACAGACTTGGCTGAGGTTCTAGGTTCAGCGATTGCCTTAAATCTTTTGTTTAAAATACCGATTATGATTGCTATCTTCTTAACCGTTTTAGATGTGTTTCTTTTGTTGTTGTTGATGAAATTTGGTTTCAAAAAAATTGAATCTATTGTTACGACCCTTATTTTAACCATATTAGCCATCTTTACCTATCTTGTGGCCTTATCCAATCCAAGTATCCAGGGGATCATTGGTGGTTATTTGCCAACTTCAACTTTATTTGAAACACCGTTACCGGGTCATGAAAGTCAATTGACCTTGGCTCTAGGGATTGTAGGAGCGACAGTCATGCCCCATAATCTCTATCTCCATTCCTCTCTATCCCAAACAAGGAAAATCAATCACAAAGATAAGAAGGATGTTCGAAAAGCAGTTCGCTTTATGACCTGGGATTCAAATCTTCAGTTGTCCCTAGCCTTTATTGTCAATTCCTTACTTCTCATTTTAGGTGCCTCCCTCTTTTTTGGTCATGCATCTGAAATTTCAGCTTTCTCCCAAATGTACAATGCTTTACAGGATTCGACAATAGCAGGAGCGATAGCCAGCTCAACCTTGTCAACTTTATTTGCTCTAGCCCTCTTAGCAAGTGGTCAAAATTCGACCATTACAGGCACTTTGACAGGACAGATTGTCATGGAAGGTTTCTTACATCTAAGATTGCCTCAGTGGCTTATCCGTATCGGTACCCGTATTTTTGCCTTGCTACCTGTGATTATAGTCGCCGTTTTATTTGGGTATCAAGAAAAAACCTTGGATCAGTTATTGGTCTATTCACAGGTCTTTCTTTCAATCGCTCTTCCGTTTTCAATTTTCCCCTTGATTTATCTAACCTCTAAAAAGTCACTGATGGGAGAATTCACCAATGCCAAGTGGAACACAATCCTAGGTTACGCAGTTTCCATTATCTTAACCATTCTCAATATCAAACTTCTTTTTGATATTTTTTAAACTTGTTCAAATTAGTTTTCGGTACTAGCTTGAAGCTTGATATTGAGATAATAGCAGTGGTTGGTTCATAAAAACATAAAAAGAAGTAAAAAAAAGAACAGTAGTAACTGTTCTTTTTTGTTATTTGAGACCGTATTTTTTGTTGAAACGATCCACACGTCCATCTGCCTGAGTGAACTTTTGACGTCCAGTGTAGAATGGGTGTGAGTCTGATGAAATTTCCACACGGATCAATGGGTAAGTTTCGCCTTCGAACTCAACAGTTTCGTTAGAGCGTTTTGTTGAACCGCTAAGGAATTTGTAACCAGTAGTTGTGTCCATGAAGACAACTGGGCGATATTCTGGATGGATATCTTTTTTCATTTTGCAATATTTCCTTTCTGCCATGGTCTCTTTGCGAGCCATAGATTGTTACCATACTAGTCTATCAGATTCTGAAAAGTTTGGCAAGTATTTTATTAGTTTTTAAGCAAGTTTTTTAACTTTTGATAGATGATTTCGTTTTCTTCTAGACTATAGGAATTGGCACCACTTGCTAGAGGATGGCCTCCACCATCATGTTCTTTGGCAATTTCATTGATAGGGGTGATTTTACTGCGCATACGCACGCGGAAGTGGCCATCAGCTTGCTCAACAAAGATAGCCCAAGCCTTAACAGTATCAATTCGGCCAGGTGCTCCGACAATTGCAGCTGTTTCAGCATCCGTAACCTTATATTCTTTCAGGATTTCTTGAGTAAGAAGAACGCGTGCAGCCCCGTTTTCATCAACTTCTAAATGATCATAGACAAAGCCTTGCAGTTTTGCAATCTTGAAGCTCATGGTATCCATTTGACGAGACAATCCAGCAAAGTCAAAATCGACTTCTCGGAGCTGGGCAGCTATTCTAAAGGTACGAGCACTAGTTGACGGGTAGAGAAAACGCCCTGTGTCCCCGACAATTCCTGCATAGAGAAGTCGTGCCGCTTCACTAGACAAAGCTAGCTGATTTTCTTGAGCAAATAATGCAATCATCTCACTGGCACTGCTTGAACTTGTATCCACCCATGATAGGTCACCATAGATATCATCATTTGGATGGTGATCGATTTTGATGGTGAAAGCAGCTTGTTCATAGCGTTTATCATCGATACGAGGGCGATTCGCTGTATCACAAATAATAGCAAGAGCTCCTTTGTAATCACTGTCTTGGACAGTATCCATTTCCGCCATCCAGGTTAGAGTTGGTTCGTTATAACCGACTGCTTTGATGGTCTTTTCTGGAAAATGGTGAGTGAGAAGAGCTTTCAAGCCCACTTGGCTCCCTAAGGCATCTGGATCTGGTTTCATATGACGATGAATGATAATCGTGTCGTATTGTTTGATTTTCTCTAAAATTTGCTGGCAAATTTCCATAAATAACCTCAATTCTTTCTCATTTCATTGTAGCACAAGAATTTTTATTTTTAAAATGAAAAAGATATGATATAATGGAGAAAGATAAATTGAGGAGGACGTTATGGCATTAGCAAAAATTGTATTTGCCAGTATGACCGGTAATACCGAAGAAATTGCAGATATTGTAGCAGATAAATTGCGTGACTTGGGCTTGGATGTCGATGTGGATGAATGTACGACTGTTGACGCTTCAGACTTCTTGGAGGCGGACATCGCAATCGTTGCGACTTATACTTATGGAGATGGAGAATTGCCAGATGAGATGATGGACTTCTACGAAGACCTAGCAGACCTCAACTTGAATGGCAAAATCTATGGAGTGGTAGGTTCAGGAGATACCTTCTACGACGAATTCTGTAAGGCTGTTGATGACTTTGATCGCGTATTTGTAGCGACAGGAGCAGAAAAAGGTTCAGAGTGTGTTAAAGTGGATCTCTCTGCCGAGGAAGAAGACATTGAACGCTTGGAACAATTCGCAGAAGAATTGGCTGCAAAAGTAGGATAAGAATCAAGCTGCGCTGACTGGAAGTCACATTAATATACAAAAGAAGTTGAGAAATCTCAACTTCTTTTGTATATTAATGTGATACGCGACGGCGAGCTGCTTTTTTACGGTTTTCTTCGATGAAAGCTGCTTTTTGCTCTTCTGGCTCAATCACTTTCTTTTTAATTGCGTATACTGCACCTGCAACGGCAGCGACAGTTCCTGCGACACCTGTTACAAGGCCTTTAGCGAATCCTTTAGCCATGAGTCTTCCTCCTTTATCTTCCCGAACAGTCAGGCTCCTCAAGAGGTAGCATTTTTCTGACCGACCTTTTTGTGATATAATAATAGTAACGAAAAAATGGGAATTTTTCAAGGAAAAAAGATGAAAACAAAAATAATTGTGATTGTTGGACCGACTGCTGTTGGGAAAACAGCCCTTGCTATTGAAGTGGCCAAGCGCTTTGGTGGAGAGGTGATCAGCGGTGACAGTCAGCAAGTATACAGAAGGCTAGATATTGGGACAGCCAAGGCAAGTTCAGAGGAGCAGGCAACTGTCCCTCATCATTTGATTGATGTGAGAAATGTAACCGAGTCTTACTCGGCTTTTGATTTTGTTTCAGAAGCAAAGGCAGCCATCGAGGATATTCAAAATCGTGGTAAGCTTGCTATTATCGCTGGAGGAACAGGACTTTATATTCAGAGTCTACTGGAAGGCTATCATCTAGGTGGGGAAACACCTCATGAGGAGATATTAGCCTATCGAGCTAGTCTAGATCCTTTTTCAGATGAGAAGTTAGCCCATCTTGTAGAGCAAATAGGCCTTGAAATTCTCCAGTTTAATCGTCGTCGTGCTATGCGTGCCTTAGAGATTGCTCATTTTGGTCAAGACTTGGAAAATCAAGAGACTTTATATGAGCCGCTGATTATTTGCTTGGATGATGAGCGTAGTCAGCTTTATGAGCGTATCAATCACAGAGTGGATCTGATGTTTGAAGCTGGACTATTGGATGAAGCCAAGTGGCTCTTTGACCATTATCCAGATGTGCAGGCTGCTAAAGGCATTGGCTACAAGGAACTTTTTCCTTATTTTCGTGGGGAGCAGACACTCGAGGAAGCCAGCGAGAGTCTTAAACAGGCAACGCGCCGTTTTGCTAAGCGTCAGTTGACCTGGTTCCGTAATCGCATGCAGGTGACCTTTTATCAGATCGGAGAGTCTGGCGTGAAGGACCGCATTCTAAGCCAGATTGAGGAGTTTTTAGATGATTGAAACGGAGAAAAAAGAAGAACGCGTCCTGCTCATCGGTGTGGAATTACAGGGCATGGATAATTTTGACCTCTCCATGGAAGAGTTGGCCAGTCTGGCTAAGACTGCTGGAGCAGTCGTAGTAGATAGTTACAGACAAAAACGTGAAAAATATGATTCCAAGACTTTTGTTGGATCTGGTAAGTTGGAAGAGGTTGCGCGAATGGTGGAAGCAGAAGAGATTACGACTGTCATCGTCAATAATCGCTTGACTCCACGGCAAAATGTCAATCTAGAGGAAGTTCTCGGTGTTAAAGTCATTGACCGTATGCAGTTGATTCTGGATATCTTTGCTATGCGGGCTCGAAGCCATGAAGGTAAACTCCAAGTGCATTTGGCCCAGCTCAAGTATCTCTTGCCTCGCTTGGTTGGTCAGGGGATTATGCTCAGCCGTCAGGCAGGTGGAATTGGTTCCCGGGGTCCAGGTGAAAGCCAGCTGGAACTGAACCGTCGTAGTGTTCGCAACCAAATCACAGATATCGAGCGCCAGCTTAAGGTGGTTGAGAAAAATCGGGCGACAGTCAGAGAAAAACGTCTGGAGTCTAGCATCTTTAAGATTGGTTTGATTGGTTATACCAATGCTGGGAAATCAACCATCATGAACACCTTGACCAGTAAGACCCAGTATGAAGCAGACGAGCTGTTTGCGACCCTGGATGCGACGACAAAGAGTATCCATCTTGGTGGGAATCTACAGGTAACCTTGACTGATACCGTTGGCTTTATCCAAGATTTGCCGACAGAGCTGGTGTCAAGTTTCAAGTCAACCTTGGAAGAAAGCAAGCATGTAGACCTTCTAGTTCATGTCATCGATGCCAGCAATCCTTATCACGAGGAGCATGAAAAAACGGTTCTATCTATCATGAAAGACTTGGATATGGAGGATATTCCTCGTCTGACCCTGTATAATAAAGCGGATTTGGTGGAGGATTTCACGCCTACCCAAACGCCGTATGCCCTCATTTCTGCCAAGTCCGAGGATAGTCGTGAGAATTTGCAAGCATTGTTGCTAGATAAGATTAAGGAAATTTTTGAAGTCTTTACCCTACGGGTGCCCTTTTCGAAGTCTTACAAGATTCATGATTTAGAAAGTGTAGCGATTCTGGAAGATCGCGATTATCAGGAGGACGGTGAAGTGATCACAGGCTACATTTCCGAGAAAAATAAATGGAGGTTAGAGGAATTTTATGACTGATATCAAACAGTTGGCTCTAAAATATGGAGGTTATACAAGTCTGGATAAGGTCTATCTAGATCAACTTCTAGCTGGCAAAACAGAGCAAGAGCAGTTGACTCTCATCACCCCTCCACCTAGTGTCGTCAATGCCTACTTTGCTGAACTCTACCAGAAAAAGAGTCCTCAAGCTGCGACGGATTATTTTGCAGAACTCAGTCATGAACTGAACCTCTACAATGCTGAGCCAAGTTTTACTCTAGAAAATAAGCCTTTTATCCGCCTCAATCTATCTGGTAAATCCTTTGGCTTTTGCTATGAGAGTGAAGGACAGGGAAGGATTTTCTCTGAAAATGAAGAGGAAATCTCGAATGACTTGCTCTTTGAAATTGCTCAGATTTTCCCCCATCAGCTCGTCTTTGAAGAGTCTGGAAAGATTTACATGAAGGCGATTGGAGAGGAAGAAGTTGTCTCTGTAGAGAGTTTGACTCCTCTGACAGACCTAGAAACCTTGGCAGATGGTCGCAAGCGCCTCAAAGGCTACAGCCAAGAGGATTTATTACAAGAAGCTGTTGCTTTTTCTGGCAAGCGCTATTTCCGATCGGAAAACCGCACAGCCATGTTATATATTGATTAATTAGAAAGTATCAAATGGATATTCAATTTTTAGGAACGGGGGCTGGTCAGCCCTCTAAAGCCCGCAACGTCTCAAGTCTCGCCCTGAAACTCTTGGATGAGATTAACGAAGTTTGGCTCTTTGACTGTGGCGAAGGAACGCAAAATCGCATTCTGGAAACCACGATTCGACCACGTAAGGTCAGCAAAATCTTTATCACTCACTTGCATGGAGACCATATCTTTGGCTTGCCAGGATTCCTTTCTAGTCGTGCCTTTCAGGCCAATGAAGAGCAGACAGATTTGGACATCTATGGACCGCAAGGGATCAAGTCCTTTGTCTTAACTAGTTTACGTGTGTCAGGTTCTCGTCTGCCTTACCGCATTCATTTTCATGAGTTTGACCAAGATTCTCTAGGGAAAATCCTTGAGACCGATAAATTCACGGTGTATGCAGAGGAGCTGGACCACACTATTTTCTGTGTTGGCTATCGTGTCATGCAAAAGGACTTAGAAGGAACTTTGGATGCTGAAAAACTTAAGGCAGCTGGTGTCCCATTTGGCCCGCTTTTTGGAAAAATCAAAAACGGTCAGGATGTTGTTCTCGAAGATGGAACTGAAATCAGGGCAGTTGACTATATCTCAGCTCCCCGTCCAGGTAAGATTATCACTATTCTTGGTGACACCCGAAAAACCAATGCCAGTGTGCGTCTAGCTGTCAATGCCGATGTCCTTGTCCATGAGTCGACTTATGGCAAGGGTGATGAGAAGATTGCCCGCAATCATGGTCACTCAACCAATATGCAGGCAGCGGAGGTCGCAGTAGAAGCAGGTGCCAAACGCCTCTTGCTCAACCATATCAGCGCCCGCTTCCTTTCAAAAGATATCAGCCGGCTCAAGAAAGATGCGGCCACTGTTTTTGAAAATGTCCATGTGGTCAAAGACTTGGAAGAAGTGGAAATTTAGAAGATTGAGAAAGGATAAGTATGCGTACGATTCTGATTACCGGAGCTAGCGGTGGCTTAGCCCAAGAAATGGTCAAACTCTTGCCAAATGACCAACGCATCTTACTAGGTAGAAACAAGGAAAAACTAGCCCAACTATATGGAAATCATTCTAATGTGGAATTGATTGAAATCGATATTACTGATGACTCAGCCCTAGAAGCTCTGGTAGCTGACCTCTATCTCCGTTATGGCAAGATTGATGTCTTGATTAACAACGCTGGCTATGGAATTTTTGAGGAATTTGACCAGATTTCTGATCAAGACATTCACCAGATGTTTAAGGTCAATACCTTTGCCCTGATGAACCTATCACGTTTGATTGCTTCTCGTATGAAAGAAAGTCGAAAAGGCCATATCATCAATATCGTCAGTATGGCAGGTTTGATAGCGACTAGCAAGTCTAGTCTTTACTCAGCAACCAAGTTTGCAGCTATTGGATTTTCAAATGCTCTGCGCCTCGAACTCATGCCTTACGGTGTCTATGTAACGACGGTTAATCCAGGACCGATTCGTACTGCCTTTTTTGACCAGGCAGACCCAGATGGGACCTACCTCAATTCGGTTGACCGCTTTCTTTTAGAACCAGATGCAGTCGCTAAAAAGATTGTTAAGTGTATAGGAAAAAACAAACGGGAACTCAATCTCCCAGTTTTGTTGAACCTAGCCCATAAGTTTTATACACTCTTCCCCAAATTAGCCGATAAGTTGGCAGGGGGAATCTTTAATTATAAGTGATGAAGCTGTTCCCTTGAGGAATGGCTTTTTGCTTTAATAAGGAGAAGTTGTTGATCAAAAATAATCCCTGAAAATACTGGTAGTTTATCTCTATTTGATAGTTTTGGAGTATAATTGAGATAAGAAAGCAGATTAAAGAGAGAATAAACTCCGAGTCTAACATAACTAAAAGTATATCTATAGTAGAAGCTTATGAAGTCAAAATAGAAGGATCAGGTCATGGAATTTATTGTAGCTGAGGAAGGGATTCCTCAAGATATCGGATGTCAGGGAGCCTTGATTACCTATTATGGCAGTGAGATAGAATTTCATTATGAAACCGTACCACCACACGGTGATGAGATTTTTTCTGCCAAGTTGCCTTTGTTAGAACTTGATCTGCCCTTTTGGATCTATGGGAGAAATCTCATATTTTTAGATGCTTACTACCTCTTAGCAGAAACAGTTAAGAAAGGGACTTGGAATCCCATAACGAGTATCCTCATCAATATTCATATGGGGGAATACGCCAGCCTAGACCACTGGTACAATCATATATCTATTGAGCAAAACGGTCTTGAGTTGAAAAATGATTATGATGGAAAAGTCAGGACTTTAAAAAATATTGACAATCTTCATTGGCTTGCCCTAGATGCTGAATCAGAAGAAAGGAACTAAAGATGGCAAAGAAAAGAGTTACATTACCAAAAGAGTTTAAGGATTTAATGGATGAAGGAAATATTGAAGCCCTTAAAGCAGTCTATGATCGTTGTGAATTAACCGCCCATGATGGAAGATTTAGCTTATGTACACCTCTGCATATGGGAGGAGTCCCGGATGAATTGGTTATCTGGCTTGTCGAAAAGGGCTTGGATATCAATATTCCTGATTATTATGGAGGGACTCCTTTATACCGTCAAGCAATCTTGGGTAGAGATACAGTAAAACTCTTGTGTGAATTGGGGGCAGACATTGAAAAGCCCAATAGATATGGCGAGACCCCTCTACATATGGCAGCTGAGTTTTTTCATCCTAAAACAGTCAAATTTTTGATTAACAAGGGAGCAAATGTCAATGTAGAGAATGATATGGGAAGAACTCCACTAGCTTCAGTCTTGATGGTTTGTCGGGGAATCTATATTGCCCAAACTGCTGAAATTGCCTCTATGTTACTAGAAGCAGGTGCTAAGAAAACCTCTAAAATGAAGGAAAAAGTTGAACAAATTGGTAAGGATTTTGAATTTCACAGAGAAGGTATCCATCCTGACTACATAGAGGCTGCAGATAAAGGCTTAGCGAAGCTCTATGAGCTCTTCGATGTCAAGCCTGTAGAAAAAAGATTAACCCACGATGGAGTTTCTCCGATTCTCGTAAAAGAAGGTAGTTGGGAGGAGCAATATGAGGAACTATGGTCTTTCTTGATTCCTTCAAGTGGAGCAGCCAGAACTGTTCAGGGAGAAGTTATTCGTATACCAGGTCGAGTTCGAGATGAACTGGATCGCAACGGTGGGGTCAACTGGGACAGGGACTATAGAAAAATGCTTCAAGCTCTCCCTCAATACTTGTCTCTAGGAATCCCCCTTTCAGATCAAGAATTAGAAGAGACTAAAGAGCTTATTGCTCAAGTTCATGGGAAAGATTTTGATGACGAGTCTCGCCTAGATCGCCTGTGTCAGCTAGCTATTGCTTGGATTAAGCAAAATCCTGAACCCCTTCTCCTAGAAAAAACAAGTTATAAGCGGTAAAAAGCATTGGAAGACAGATAAAATAAAGAAATCATGGTGAAATGATGCAACTAATTGACCAAGTTAAAAAAATAGAAACTTATATTTGTGAGTGTTTTGAAGACTGGGATTTGGATGATCCTGTAGAGGAAGGATATCTGGAAGATTATCAGGGCATTTCTGGTGCTTCTGAGGAAGAGCTTCAAGCCTTTGAGGAAATATTTGGCATTCGTCTACTTAGTGACTTCAAAGAGCTTTATAGCTATAAAAATGGGAGTAAATACCTCTCTATTTTACCTTGTGTAATTGACCAGAGAGATTTGACTTTTTCTCTCATGAGTCTACAGGAAATTGAGACTTGTAAAAAATACTTTCAAAATAGAGATGCTCTGTTAACCGAATTTCCCGACTATTTTTCTAGTCAAGACCTAGAAAACATGCGTGATAGTAGAATAAAGCCCTATCTTTTTAATAAAAAATGGCTTCCTTTTGCTCAGTATTGTGACTCTTGTTATCTTATGCTGGATTTTGATCCAGACCAGGAGGCTCAGGAAGGTCAGGTTATTTGCTACATCCATGATCCTGATGAAATTATCTATGTGGCAGAAAGCCTTACAAATCTGATTGAAGGGATAATGGATGAGATCATATGAATGGACAAATGTACCAAATAGCCTGTATCGTGGCGGCAGCTAGGAAGGCTTTAAAAAGTGGTAAAGAAATATGCTATAAGCCTGAAAAATATACAAATAAATTGAGCTTTCAAATTTTGCCGTCAAAAAATGGGGAAGCTACAGAACTTTCTGTATCTGATTGGTTTGAAAATCTTAAGGAAAAAGGTTTGAAGGACTTACAATTATTTTGTCCTATTTCAGTTGAAGACAGAGGTATTTTAGGCTTCTCCAATACAACACAGAGTTCAATTCTCTGTTTTTATAAAGATGGGAAGGCAAGTTATTTCCTACCAAATTGGAAATCTGCTTCCCCAGGCAGAGGCTGGGATGTTACCTACACCGAGTATGAATGGGAAAGGTCTTCTCAAGACATTCCCCACTATGAAAATAATATCAAAGAATTTAAGGACATATTGACTCGTATAGAAAATCTAGCAGTTAAAATTGAATGTGACAACTTTGCCAAAGTCTTTCAATCTGCTAGAAACTTTTTGCTAGACCCAGAATCTGGTAAAGGGCTGGCAGAACCTCAAATTCCACTGCAACATCTAAGCATATTTAGAGCTGCAAGCTCAGCGGATGTTTTTGGAGGAATGGGCTCCTGGAATGATGAACCTGGATGGCTGGCACAAGATAAGGGACTGGGTCAAGTATACGATGAACTTTCAGATCAATTGCTAAGAAATATTAGATCAGCCATTCTATTTGCCATCAACGAGTGGTGATGGATTAGGAGAGAGAAAATGGGGAAGTTAAAGTTAAGTCTATTGAATAAATGGGAACTAGACAAGGACTACAATAGTGTTTTCAATTCTGTCATGTTACATGATGGTAGAGCCTTTGTCTTGACCAGTGAGAAGGAAGCTTTCAATCTCTACTGTCTGCTTGAAGTATCACCTTTGGGTGTGAAGGAGATAGATGCTTGGTATTGTGACCATGTTTGGAAGGAAGAGCCTCTACTCTTTACAGATGGACAAAATATTGGCATCATCAAGGCTGGCAAGGAAATAGTCTATTATACTGGTGATTTTTCTAATCCAGAAATCATTGCCATAAAGGATCCACAAAGTATACTTCCTAAAAAGGCACAAGAGAGATATTTTCAAATCGTATCAGATAGCGACCAGATACCCGTGTGTTTTGAAAATCAAGTTTATACAAATCAGGCAAGAAACTTTGCCCTTTTAGAATTTGATAGAGAGAAAAAGCAGGCGAAGTGGACCACTTATTCGCATATTGATAAAAAAGAGTTAAATCACCACGATACGAACTCAAGTTTTTGTCCTAAAATCGATAGTATGAAATCTTGGAAGCAAGAGCTCTATGCCTTTAGCTCTGGAGAAAGTCAAACCTCTGTCAATAAATGGGGCATGGACTATTATGCTCTTGTTAAAATCTCTAGTGATGGTCGTATTATCGAAAAGTTATTAGAATCTGAACATTTAAAGGCTTTAGGTAAAAAAGCTGGTGTCAATGGAATTTTTACGGATTCGCCTTATCTTATCCTGAGCCCCTTATTTAAGAATGATGACTGGAAGGGTAAGCAAAAGCTATTTTCTCTGGCAACGAGAGAATGGTGCGATATAGCCTTGCCTAGAGGAATGAGTAAACACAAGCTTCAAAATATGACAGACAACTTTTGTTTAACCTTCCTTTACGACAGAGGATTAAAAGAACTTGCCCTTTGTCGGATTGACTAGGCTGTGAGGCTGAGTATAGGAGCTTTTTATAGATAGGTGCTGAAATTTCTTGGTTAGTCTGCAGTATTTATTTTGAGGTGTTTTCTTGTCAAATTTGACCAAGTATTGCAAATCGAATCTTAAAATAGTATACTAGAAATAGCGATTATGAAAACGTTTGCGTTTTTGTTGATGATAGATTATTTAGGAGACAAGACATGGAATTGACAGCCATTTATCATAGACCAGAATCAGAGTATGCTTATCTGTACAAAGAAGGTCAGCTACATATCCGAATCAGAACCAAGAAAAATGATGTCCAGCAGGTCATTTTACATTATGGAGATCCCTTTATCTTCATCGAGGATAAGTATGAAGCCAAGAAAGAAATGACTAAAGCAACCTCGGATGCTTTATTTGATTATTGGCAGGTTACAGTATCGGTTGATTTTGCACGGATTCAGTATCTCTTTGAGCTCCTTGATGAGGAGAGTCAGGGTGTTTTCTACGGTGATAAGGGTTGTGTAGAACATACTCTAGAAAACTTGGATGCTGAAGGCAATGGCTTTAAGCTTCCTTATATTCACGAAATTGACGGTTGCCAAGTTCCTGACTGGGTTTCAAATACCGTTTGGTATCAGATTTTCCCAGAACGATTTGCTAATGGAAATCCTAATCTAACTCCAAATGCAGCTCGAGAGTGGGATGCTGCTATTACACCTAATAGGGATGACTTTTTTGGTGGAGATTTACAAGGGATTATCGATCATCTAGACTATCTAAAAGATTTGGGAATCACTGGACTTTATCTATGTCCGATTTTTGAAGCTACAACCAATCATAAGTACGATACGACGGATTATTTTGAAATCGACCGTCACTTTGGAGACAAGGAAGTCTTTGCTACTCTAGTCGAGGGAGCTCACAAACGTGGTATCAAGATCATGCTAGATGCGGTATTTAATCATATTGGCGACCAGTCTGCCCAATGGCAGGATGTTCTAAAAAATGGAGAAAAGTCACCTTATAATGATTGGTTCCATATTCAAGAATTCCCAATTACAGAGGATAAACTGAAAAACGCGAGAGAACTACCTTATCATACCTTTGCCTTTGCTAGCTATATGCCTAAGTTAAATACAGCAAATCCTGAAGTAAAAGACTATCTTTTAAGTGTTGCGACCTACTGGATTGAGAATTTTGATATCGATGCTTGGCGTTTGGACGTTGCCAATGAAATTGACCATCAGTTCTGGAAAGATTTTAGAAAGGCAGTTCTCGCTAAAAAGCCTGATTTGTATATTTTAGGTGAAATCTGGCATACGTCTCAACCTTGGCTAAAAGGGGATGAGTTCCATGCTGTCATGAACTACCCGCTCTCTGAAAGTATCAAGGATTATTTCTTGCGTCAGCATAAAAAGACAGAGCAGTTTATTTCAGAAATCAATAGCCAGTCAATGTACTACAAGCAACAAATCTCAGAAGTGATGTTTAACCTTCTAGATTCTCACGATACAGAGCGTATCCTCACAACTGCCAAAGGCAATGTGCAACATGTCAAGGCTGCTTTAACCTTCCTCTACCTTCAAAAAGGGACTCCTTGTATCTATTACGGAACAGAGCTTGCATTAATAGGAGGACCAGATCCCGACTGCCGTCGTGTCATGCCTTGGGACCGTATGTCTGAGGACAATGATATGCTGAATTTCATGAAGAAATTAATCAAGGTCCGTAAGGAAGTGGCAAGTATGATTCAGCATGGTTCATATTGCTTGCAAGAAGTGAAACCAGATGTTCTTGCCTTGAGCTGGAACTACCAAGGAAAAGAAGTTCAGGCAATCTTTAATCAGTCTAAAGAGAATTTTGTTTTAGAAAGAGACTCTGTTGATTTAGCGAGTCATTGCCATCTTGAAGATGAACAAGAGGTTATCTTACCAGATGGATTTGTAGTTATTATTTCTGAGTAAAAAGGATTAAAATAATGGCACTCAAGGAAGTTTATGAGTATTTTCGTCACTATGATAAGGAAACTTATCAGGTTGTCGCCTGCATGGGCAATGAACCATCGGAAGAAGATGTCCAGAATTTTGAAATTCAATACGGCATTCGTCTGCCAGAAGATTTCAGGGAATTCACCATGTCATCTCTGGGAGGTCTCTTTATGGAAGTCAGAGAAGAGCTATGGCCAAGAGCCAAGGCTTACGATGTAGCACCATTTTGGACCTTCTGTCGAGGTATTAAGGTCTTGGGAATTGCAAATGGCATCCCAGACTTCTTAGACATTCGTCTTAAAACCAAGGAATTACACGCTCTGGGCTTTGTGGATTATGTTCCATTTCTGTCTATCATCGGGGATGGAGATGTGATTTTTTGCTTTGATAAGGACAATCATATAGTAGCTCTAGATTGGTATGATAGTGGTGAAACTGAAGAGCTTGAATGTGATTTTTCAGGACTTTTACTCCATCAAATTGTCGATTTAGAAGAGCGTAAAAATGAGATGGTCAAGCTTTTGGAAAAGGGGAAATCTAGTCAATAATCTATAAGGAAATATCAGTTTGATAGTCCGTAAAAGAGGTTGGGACAAAAGATCCCGACCTCACTTTTTATTAGCAATCAAACTTTGACGCGGTAGCTGATTGAACTTTTTGTTCGTCTTTTAGACTCCAAAAAGCTCCTAATCATCCTCGCGAGGCTGGGACTACGAAATCGAGACTTTGTCTATCGATTTCTGTCCCACCGCCTTTTTTAGTAAAACCATTCACTAAATGTACATTCAGATTTTTAAACTTTTCTACAAATTTTAGAAAAAACAATCAAAAATATGATTTTTTGTGTTTAGGGTATTGAAATTTCCTATATTATTTTATAAAATAAGGGTAAAAGGCTATGAAAAAGTAATACGCTTATAAGAAAATGGAAGCGGTTACTAAAGGAGGATTTTATGGAAAAAGGCCATTGGAATCGTAAAAGAGTCTACAGCATTCGTAAGTTTGCCGTAGGCGCTTGCTCTGTCATGATTGGAACCTGTGCGGTTCTATTTGGAGGAAGTGTCATTGGAGAGTCACCAGTTTTCGCGGATGAAACTCCTATCGCCCACACTGTGGAACAAGCAAAAGAGGAAAGTCCGGCAGTGGAGGAAAAAGAAAATCAAGCTGTAGCAGAGCACAAGGATGCTGCAAGTGTCGACCAAAGTCAAGCTACTCAAATTGAAGCAAGCAAACCCGAGAAGAAAGAAGATGAACCTGTAGCTCCAAAAGAGGAGAAAGCGTCACTAAAACCTGAAGAAACAGCTCCAAAGGTAGAATCTCAAGCTTCAAGTCAAGAAAAACCTGTTAAGGAAGATTTGAAAGCTGCGACAAATGAAGAAGTGAATCAAATGATTGAAGATAGAAAAGTGAATTTTAATCAAAATTGGCACTTTAAACTCAATGCGAATCCTAAAGAAGCTGTGAAATCAGATGCAGACGTATCAACATGGCAAAAATTGGATCTCCCACACGACTGGAGTATCTTTAACGATTTTGACCATCAGTCACCTGCCCAAAATGAGGGTGGACAGCTCAATGGTGGTGAAGCTTGGTATCGCAAGACCTTTAAACTTGATGAAAAAGATCTCAAGAAAAATGTTCGTGTGACCTTTGATGGTGTCTATATGGACTCTCAAGTCTATGTCAATGGCCAGTTAGTGGGGCATTATCCAAATGGTTATAACCAGTTCTCATACGATATCACCAAATACCTTCACAAAGATGGTCGTGAGAATGTGATTGCTGTCCATGCGGTTAACAAACAACCAAGTAGCCGTTGGTACTCTGGTAGCGGTATTTACCGTGATGTGACCTTGCAAGTGACAGATAAGGTTCATGTTGAGAAAAATGGGACAACTATCTTAACACCAAAACTTGAACAACAGCAACATGGCAAGGTTGAAACTCATGTAGCCAGCAAAATCGTCAATACAGATGATAAAGACCATGAATTGGTTGCAGAGTATCAAATCGTTGAACGTGGTGGTCAGGCTGTAACAGGCTTGGTTCGTACAGCGAGCCGTACCTTGAAAGCACATGAGTTAACAAGTCTTGATGCGATTTTAGAAGTTGAACAACCAAAACTCTGGACCGTTTTAAATGACAAACCTGCCTTGTATGAATTGATTACGCGTGTTTACCGTGACGGTCAATTGGTTGATGCTAAGAAAGATTTGTTTGGTTACCGTTACTATCACTGGACTCCAAATGAAGGTTTCTCTTTGAATGGTGAACGCATTAAATTCCATGGTGTCTCCTTGCACCATGACCACGGAGCGCTTGGAGCAGAAGAAAACTATAAGGCAGAATACCGTCGTCTCAAACAAATGAAGGAGATGGGTGTTAACGCCATCCGTACAACTCATAACCCTGCAAGTCCACAGACCTTACAAATCGCAGCAGAACTTGGTTTGCTGGTTCAGGAAGAGGCCTTTGATACGTGGTATGGCGGCAAGAAACCTTATGACTACGGGCGTTTCTTTGAAAAAGATGCTACTCACCCAGAAGCCAGAAAAGGTGAAAAGTGGTCTGACTATGATCTTCGTACCATGGTCGAAAGAGATAAAAATAACCCAGCTGTCTTCATGTGGTCTATCGGGAATGAAATTGGTGAAGCAGATGGAAAGGCTCACTCTCTTGCAACGGTTAAACGCTTAGTAAAAGTGATTAAAGATGTTGATACTACACGTTATGTTACTATGGGAGCAGATAAGTTCCGCTTTGGTGATGGTAGCGGTGATCATGAGAAAATTGCTAATGAACTGGATGCAGTTGGTTTCAACTATTCAGAAGACAACTACAAGAAACTTCGTGCGAAACATCCAAACTGGTTGATTTATGGTTCGGAAACATCTTCAGCAACCCGTACACGCGGTAGCTATTATCGTCCTGAAAGTGAATTGAAACATAGTAACGGACCTGAACGTCATTACGAACAGTCTGACTATGGTAATGATCGGGTTAACTGGGGTAAAACGGCAACAGATTCATGGACGTTTGACCGCGACAACGCTGGCTATGCTGGACAGTTTATCTGGACAGGTACGGACTATATCGGTGAGCCTACACCATGGCACAACCAAAACCAAACTCCCGTTAAGAGCTCTTACTTTGGTATCGTAGATACAGCTGGTATTCCAAAAAATGACTTTTATCTCTACCAAAGCCAATGGGTTTCTGCCAAGAAGAAACCGATGGTGCACCTCCTTCCTCACTGGAACTGGGAAAATAGAGAATTGGCATCTAAAGTAGAAGATGCACAAGGAAAGATTCCAGTTCGTGCGTACTCAAACGCTGCAAGCGTAGAATTGTTCTTGAACGGTCAATCTCTCGGTGTTAAAAAGTTCAACAAAAAACAAACCAGTGATGGCCGTACCTACCAAGAAGGTGCCAATGCTAAGGAACTCTATCTTGAGTGGAAGGTTGCGTACCAACCAGGTACCTTGGAAGCTGTAGCTCGCGATGAAGCTGGAAAAGAAATTGCACGTGATAAGATCACTACTGCAGGCCAACCAGCAGGTGTTCGCCTCGTCAAGGAAGAACATGCAATCGCAGCAGATGGAAAAGACTTGACCTACATCTACTACGAAATCGTAGATAGTGAAGGAAATGTGGTACCAACTGCCAATAATTTGGTTCGTTTCCAATTGCATGGACAGGGTCAACTGGTCGGTGTCGACAATGGGGAACAAGCCAGCCGTGAACGCTACAAGGCGCAACCAGATGGTTCTTGGATCCGTAGAGCCTTTAACGGTAAAGGGGTTGCCATTGTTAAATCAACTGAACAAGCAGGTAAATTCACACTAACAGCTCATTCAGATCTCTTGAAATCTGGTCAAGTAACGGTCTTTACAGGTAAAAAAGAAGACCAAGAAAAGACCGTTCTAGGAACAGAGGTACCAAAAGTACGTACTGTTATTGAGAAAGAACCGAAAATGCCGAAGACCGTCGGTTTTATCTACAGTGATGGCAGTCGTGAAAAACGTCCAGTAACATGGTCATCTGTTGATGTGAGCCAAGCAGGAGTTGTGACTGTTAAAGGTATGGCAGACGGACGCGAAGTTGAGGCCCGTGTCGAAATTCTAGCAATCGCAAATGAGCTTCCAACTGTTAAGCGTGTTGCTCCAGGAACAGACTTGAGCGCTGTTGACAAATACGTTTCTATTGCTGTTACGGATGGAAGCGTACAAGAATACGAAGTTGATAAGTGGGAGATTGCGGAAGCAGATAAAGCTAAACTGTCAGTTGCAGGATCACGTATTCAAATGACTGGTCAACTGGGTGGTGAGACTATTCACGCTACCCTTGTGGTAGAAGAAGGTAATCCTGCGGCTCCTGTAGTACCAACTGTAACGGTTGGTGGAGAAGCTGTCACAGGTCTTACTACTCAAAAAACAATGCAATACCGCACACTTGCTTATGGAGCTGAGTTGCCAAAAGTCATAGCAAGTGCAGAAAATGCAGCTGTTACAGTGGTGCAAGCAAGCGCAGCAAACGGTATGCGTGCAAGCATCTTTGTTCAACCAAATGATGGTGGCCCTCTTCAAATGTATGCAATTCAGTTCCTCGAAGAAGCACCAAAAATTGACCATTTGAGCCTACAAGTGGAGAAAGCTGATGCTCTCAAAGAAGACCAAACAGTGAAATTGTCTGTCCTTGCACACTATCAAGACGGAACACAAGCAGTTCTACCAGCAGATAAGGTGAACTTCTCTACAAGTGGTGAAGGGGAAGTCGCAGTTCGTAAAGGAATGCTTGAGTTACATAAGCCAGGAGCAGTCACTCTGAAAGCGGAATATGAGGGAGCTAAAGGCCAAGTTGAACTCACTATCCAAGCCAATACTGAGACGAAGGTTGCGCAATCTATCCGTCCAGTAAATGTAGTGACAGACTTGCATCAAGAACCTACTCTTCCAACAACAGTAACTGTTGAGTATGACAAAGGTTTCCCTAAAACTCATAATGTCATTTGGCAAGCTATTCCAAAAGAAAAACTAGACCACTATCAAACCTTCGAAGTTCTAGGTAAAGTTGAAGGGATTGACCTTGAAGCGCGTGCTAAAGTCTCTGTAGAAGGTATCGTTTCAGTTGAAGAAGTCAGCGTGACAACACCAATCGCAGAAGCGCCACAATTACCAGAAAGTGTTCGTACCTACGATTCAAATGGGCACGTTTCATCAGCTAAGGTTACTTGGGATACGATTCGTTCAGAGCAATACGCCAAGGAAGGTGTATTTACAGTTAATGGTCGCCTAGAAGGTACGCAATTAACTACCAAACTTCATGTTCGTGTGTCTGCTCAAACTGAGCAAGGAGCAAATATTTCTGACCAATGGACCGGTTCAGAATTGCCACTTGCCTTTGCTTCAGACTCAAATCCAAGCGACCCTGTTTCAAATGTCAACGATAAATTGATTTCCTTTAATGACCGACCAGCCAACCGTTGGACAAACTGGAATCGTACTAATCCAGAAGCTTCAGTCGGTGTCCTATTCGGAGATTCAGGTATCTTGAGCAAACGTTCTGTTGATAATCTAAGTGTCGGATTCCACGAAGACCACGGAGTTGGTGTACCTAAGTCTTATGTGATTGAGTATTATGTTGGTAAGACTGTTCCAACAGCTCCTAAAAATCCTAGCTTTGTAGGTGAGGAAAACCATGTCTTTAATGATCCATCTAACTGGAAACCTGTTACAAATCTAAAAGCCCCAGCACAACTCAAGGCTGGAGAAATGAATCACTTTAGCTTTGATAAGGTTGAAACCTATGCTGTTCGCATTCGCATGGTTAAAGCAGATAATAAGCGGGGAACTTCTATCACAGAAGTGCAAATCTTTGCGAAACAAGTTGCGGCAGCCAAACAAGGACAAACGAGAATCCAAGTTGACGGTAAAGATTTAGCTAACTTTAACCCAGATTTGACAGACTACTACCTTGAGTCTGTAGATGGAAAAGTTCCTGCAGTAACAGCAAGTGTTAGCAACAATGGTCTCGCTACCGTCGTTCCAAGTGTTCGTGAAGGTGAGCCAGTTCGTGTTATCGCGAAAGCTGAAAATGGGGACATCCTAGGAGAATACCGTCTACACTTCACTAAGGATAAAGATTTACTCTCTCGTAAACCAGTTGCTGCGGTTAAACAAGCTCGCTTGCTACAAGTAGGTCAACCACTTGAATTGCCAACGAAGGTTCCGGTTTACTTCACAGGCAAAGACGGCTACGAAACAAAAGACTTGGCAGTTGAATGGGAAGAAGTTCCAGCAGAAAATCTGACAAAAGCAGGTCAATTTACTGTAAGAGGCCGTGTTCTTGGTAGTGACCTCGTTGCGGAGTTCACTGTACGAGTGACAGACAAACTAGGTGAGGCTCTTTCAGACAACCCTGACTATGATGAAAACAGTAACCAGGCCTTTGCTTCCGCAACTAATGATATTGATCCAAGTTCACATGACCGTGTAGACTATATCAATGATGGAGACCACAATGAAAATCGTCGTTGGACAAACTGGTCTCCAACACCATCTTCTAACCCAGAAGTATCAGCGGGTGTGATCTTCCGTGAAAATGGTAAGATTGTCGAACGGACTGTTGCGCAAGCCAAACTTCATTTCTTTGCAGATAGTGGTACGGATGCCCCATCTAAACTCGTTTTAGAACGCTATATTGGCCCAGAATTTGAAGTTCCTACCTACTATTCTAACTACCAAGCCTATGATGCAGCCCATCCATTCAACAATCCAGAAAATTGGGAAGCTGTTCCTTATCGTGCGGATAAAGACATTGAAGCCGGTGATGAAATTAACGTTACCTTTAAAGCTGTCAAAGCCAAAGCCATGAGATGGCGTATGGAGCGCAAGGCTGATAAGAGTGGTGTTGCGATGATTGAGATGACCTTCCTTGCGCCAAGCGAATTGCCTCAAGAAAGCACTCAATCGAAGATTCTTGTAGATGGAAAAGAACTTCCTGATTTCGCTGAAAATCGTCAAGATTATCAAATCACTTATAAAGGTCAACGTCCAAAAGTGACAGTTCAAGAAAGCAATCAAGTGGCTTCAACTGTGGTAGATAGTGGCGATGATAGCCTTCCAGTACTTGTTCGCCTTGTTTCAGAAAGTGGAAAACAAGTCAAGGAATACCGTATCCAACTAGTCAAGGAAAAACCAGTTTCTGAGAAGACTGTTGCTGCTGTACAAGAAGATCTTCCAAAACTTGAATTTGTTGAAAAAGATTTGGCCTACAAGACGGTTGAGAAAAAAGATTCAACACTGTATCTAGGTGAAACTCGTGTAGAACAAGAAGGAAAAGTTGGTAAGGAACGGATCTTTACAGCGATTAATCCTAGTGGAAGTAAAGAAGAAAAACTCCGTGAAGTGGTAGAGGCTCCGACAGACCGCATCGTCTTGGTTGGAACGAAGCAAGGAACCTCCCTTCCAGAAGATGAAGTGAAGAACCTTGTCCTTAACAGACCAGAACTTGTAATCGAAGAAGAAACAATTGACTTCAAGGTTCAGGAACGTAAGTCTGATAAGTTGTATCTAGGTGAAACTCGTATCCTCCAAGAAGGTCAAAAGGGTATTCGCATTCACTTGATCGAGGTTGAAAATGGTAAGCGGACTGAAAAAGAAAGCTATGATAAAGTTATAGCTCAGGATCGCATCGTAGAAGTAGGAACGAAGCAAGGAACCTCCCTTCCAGAGGATGAAGTGAAGAACCTTGTCCTTAACAGACCAGAACTTGTAATCGAAGAAGAAACAATTGATTTCAAGGTTCAGGAACAAAAGAACGATAAGCTTCCAGCAGGTCAAACCCGTGTTCTCCAAGAAGGACAAAAAGGTATCCGTATTCACTTGATTGAAGTTGAAAATGGCAAGCGAACTGAAAAAGAAAGCTATGATAAAGTCGTGGCTCAGGATCGCATCGTAGAAGTAGGTACGGCTGGTGAAACGACTAAACCAGTACCGCAAGAGTCTACAAAACCACAAGTATCAGAAAAAGCAGATACAAAAGAAATCGCTTCACGTGCAGCTGGTCAGGTTCAAAAAGAGCAGTTACCAAATACAGGAAGTGCAGAAGGTCAAGCAGCAGTGGCAGCAGCAGGCTTAGCTCTTCTTGGTTTGAGTGCAGGACTAGTAGCCACTAAAGGCAAAAAAGAGGATTAGATATTTTTGATACCTTATTTGCCATTTAAGACCTGAGAGAAACTCTCGTCTCAGATAAAAAGTCCTTAGAATACAAGTTTCTAAGGACTTTTCTTTGTGTAAAATCGTATAATTTTACTGTCTGTGTAATTTTGGAGAGAAAGCAAGAATCCCTAGAAGGCATTTTCTAGAGATTCCATTATTGTTTCAGTAAGAACAATTCAACAATCATTGCTATATAGATGATTAAGGTAAGGAGAAAACCGGCTCTCCAGAAGAATTTGATAAATTTAGGGTAATAAAAACTTCGTTTTTTGACAAGGAAAAAGACTACAAGGAGGATTGCTAGGAGTGAAAGAGCAACACCAAGTCGCGGTAGAAAGTTGTGGGGAAAGGCTTTAGTAGTGATAAGATAATACTCAAATACCAAAAGTGGAAAAGCCAAATCAGCAAAATTAAACCCGATTTTTTTAAGTCCGAACAGTTTGGTGACAATAAAGCAAACCACCAAGGTTAATATCAATAATAAAATAGATGCTATTTTCATTAAAATCATACCCATATTGTATCATAAAAAAACGCTAAAGGAAATGAGAAACAAGGGAATTTGTTGGAAAGTCAGGCTTTTGAGATTGTAGGTGTTTTTTGTTATAATGAAAGTTATGAAATCTTATAATACCTTGAATGATTATTATCGAAAACTTTTTGGAGAAAAGACTTTTAAAGTTCCTATTGATGCGGGGTTTGACTGTCCTAATCGGGATGGAACTGTGGCGCATGGAGGCTGTACCTTTTGTACGGTTTCGGGTTCTGGAGATGCCATCGTAGCACCAGATGCCCCTATCCGTGAGCAATTTTATAAGGAAATTGACTTTATGCACCGCAAGTGGCCAGATGTTAAAAAGTATCTGGTTTATTTTCAAAACTTTACCAACACTCATGAAAAGGTGGAAGTGATTCGGGAACGCTATGAGCAGGCTATCAACGAGCCAGGTGTAGTAGGAATAAATATCGGAACGCGGCCAGACTGTTTACCCGATGAAACCATTGAATATTTGGCTGAGTTATCGGAACGCATGCATGTGACGGTAGAATTGGGCTTGCAGACCACCTTTGAAGCAACCTCTGACCTGATTAACCGTGCTCATTCTTATGAATTGTATGTTGAAACAGTAAAACGCTTGAGGAAATATCCTAAGATTGAGATTGTTTCCCATTTGATCAATGGTTTGCCCGGTGAGACTCATGAGATGATGGTCGAAAATGTCCGCCGCTGCGTAACGGATAATGATATACAAGGAATTAAACTGCACTTGCTTCACCTCATGACCAATACACGGATGCAGCGAGATTACCACGAAGGACGCTTGCAACTGATGAGTCAGGATGAGTATGTTAAGGTCATTTGTGACCAACTGGAAATCATTCCCAAACATATCGTCATTCATCGAATCACGGGAGATGCGCCTAGAGATATGCTGATTGGTCCCATGTGGAGCCTCAAAAAATGGGAAGTGCTAAATGCTATTGAAACTGAGATGAGACGTCGTGGAAGTGTGCAAGGATGCAAGGCTGTAAAACAGGAGTTTGAAAATGAAAAGACCACTTGAGATGGCGCATGATTTTTTGGCGGAAGTTGTGACAAAAGAGGATATTGTAGTGGATGCGACCATGGGCAATGGCCATGATACCTTTTTTCTAGCCAAGTTAGCCAAGCGAGTCTATGCCTTTGATATCCAGGAGCAGGCTTTGGAGAAGACGCAAGAGCGTTTGGATCAGGCTGGAATGACAAATGCCCAGTTAATCTTGCAAGGTCATGAGACACTAGACCAGTTTGTGACAGAAGCTAAGGCAGGGATTTTTAATCTGGGTTATCTGCCTTCTGCTGACAAATCCGTCATCACTCAACCTCAGACTACTATCGAAGCCTTAGAAAAGCTGTGCCATTTGCTTGTTAAAGGGGGACGGATTGCCATTATGATCTACTATGGTCATGAGGGAGGAGACAGCGAGAGGGATGCTGTGTTGGATTTTGTTAGCCAGTTGAACCAACAAGAGTATACAGCTGCCATTTATCGGACTCTCAACCAAGTTAACAATCCACCGTTTTTAGTTATGATTGAAAAATTAGAAGGGTATAGACATGGATAAACAATACCTTCGTGAGAAATTAGAGGTCATGCGCCAAAATTTTGTCGAGTCAACGCATCACGAGCGAGCAGTCGGAGTGCTCGACGAAGCACATATGAGCAAGAAAATGCTTAAAATCAAGAAAAAATTAGTTGCTCTTGAAATGGAACGATGCCAGAAAAAAATTGAGCACAAAGACTGTTCTAAGATTGATCAGAAAATCCAAGAGCAAAAGGAGATTTTTGAATCTTGTTGTAAAAAAGATTAAGGAGGAATTGTGTGGAATTACTCATTTACTTGATTTTATTTTTATTTGTCTTAATCATTTCAACTACGACCAATAAACTTCTCCCATTTTTACCCCTTCCTCTTGTGCAAATCCTTTTGGGGATTGGGATTGGTTTATTCGTTCCCGATGCAGACTTTCATCTCAATACAGAGCTGTTTCTGGCCATGGTTATTGGCCCCTTACTTTTCCGGGAGGCAGAAGAAGCAGATATAACGTCCATTTTGAAGCACTGGCGTATTGTTGTCTTTCTAATCTTTCCTGTGATTTTTATCTCGACCTTAAGCTTGGGGGGCATGGCTCACTTCCTTTGGATTACTCTTCCTTTGGCTGCCTGTTTAGCAGTTGGAGCGGCACTTGGTCCAACAGATTTGGTTGCCTTCGCATCTCTTTCTGAACGTTTTCGTTTTCCAAAACGGGTTTCCAATATCCTAAAAGGGGAAGGACTCTTAAATGATGCTTCTGGTTTGGTTGCCTTTCAGATGGCTCTGGCTGCTTGGATAACAGGAACTTTTTCTCTCAGCCAAGCTGGAACTTCCCTAGCACTTTCTATCCTTGGTGGTTTTGTAGTCGGTTTTGTGACGGCTATGGTCAATCGTTTCTTGCATAGCTTTTTGCTGAGTGTACGAGCGATAGATATAGCCAGTGAACTATTGCTAGAGCTAAGTTTGCCACTCATGACTTTTTTTATTGCAGAAGAGTTTCATGTTTCAGGGATTATCGCAGTAGTGGTTGCAGGTATTTTGAAGGCCAGTCGCTTTAAGAAAATTACGCTCCTTGAGGCTCAGGTAGACACCGTGACGGAGACCGTTTGGCACACCGTGACCTTTATGCTAAATGGCTCAGTCTTTGTTCTCTTGGGAATGGAATTAGAGTTGATAGCAGAGCCAATTTTGTCTAATTCTCTCTACAATCCCCTTCTTTTACTGATTTCAGTTGTCGTTCTGACCTTCTTGCTTTTTGCGATCCGCTTTGTCATGATTGCTGGTTTTTACTTTGTGAGGACGCGTCGACTTAAGAAAAAAATTCATAAGTACATGAAAGATATGCTTCTTTTGACCTTCTCTGGTGTCAAAGGGACAGTATCTATCGCGACCATTCTCCTCATACCAAGTCATTTGGAGCAGGAATATCCTTTATTGCTCTTCCTTGTAGCAGGCGTTACACTGCTGAGCTTTTTAACGGGTTTACTAGTCCTCCCTCACTTATCTGAAGAACAAGAGGAAAGCAAGGATCATTTGATGCATATAGCGATTCTGAATGATGTAGCTGCAGAATTAGAAAAAGAGCTGGACCATCACAAGAACAAACTTCCTCTTTATGCAGCTATTGATAATTACCATGGTCGGATTGAAAACCTCATCCTTAGTCAGGAAAATAAAAGAGTCCAAGAGGACTGGGAGTCTCTCAAACTCCTTATCTTGAGTATTGAGAGTGATGGTTTGGAGCAAGCCTACGAAGAAAATAGAATCAGCGAGCGTGGCTATCGAGTTTACCAACGTTACCTAAAAAACATGGAGCAGAGTATCAATCGGAATTTCGCTTCTAGAGTGACTTATTACTTCCTAGTTTCTTTACGGATACTGCGCTTTCTACTCCATGAAATGTTTACCTTTGGCAAAACTTTCCGTAGTTGGATGAATGAAGAATCTCGTAAACTACTAGCAGTTGACTATGATCAGATTTCAGAGTTGTATCTGGAAAATACAGAGCTGATTATCGAGAGTTTGGAAAACCTAAAAGGGGTTTACAAGAGTTCTCTGATTAGTTTTATGCAAGAGTCTCGTCTACGCGAGACGGCCATTATCGGAAGTGGTGCCTTTGTTGAGCGGGTTATCAATCGCATCAAGCCAAACAATATCGATGAAATGCTACGAGGCTACTATCTCGAACGTAAGGCAATCTTTGAATACGAAGAAGCTAAACTGATAACAGCCAAGTATGCCAAAAAACTACGCCAGAATGTGAATAATTTAGAGAATTATTCTCTGAAAGAGGCTGCAAATACCTTGCCTTATGATATGGTAGATTTAATCAGAAGAACTTAGATGATGAAGAAAATGACGGAGGATGCGATATGAAAAAGTGGTGGAAAGAGTTGATGGACAGGCCCTTATTGAAAGCTTTTTTGCATTATTATCAAGCATCTGATAGCGAGTTGACCAGTGTCGCAGTTGCTTATTATTGGTTGATTTCAATCTTTCCTTTGATAATGATAATGGTCAATATTTTGCCTTATTTTCAGATTCCGATCTCAAATTTCTTACTGACAATCAAGGAATTTTTGCCTGATACAGTGTATGATGTGGTTGCCAAGATTGTCCGAGAAGTTCTGACTCAACCATCAACTGGCTTGCTGAGTTTTGCTGTTTTGTCAGCCCTATGGACCTTTTCAAAATCAATGGATTTCCTCCAAAAAGCTTTTAACAAAGCCTATGGAGTGACCAAAAGTCGAGGAATTATCTCCCATCAGTTGATGAGTTTGCTTGTTAGCCTCGGCTTGCAGATCCTTTTTGCTCTAGCCTTGTTTTTGAGTATGTTTGGTCGTATGTTGCTCAACCTCCTCAAAACTTACTGGCAATCAGACAGTCCGCTATTCTCTTACCTGCAAGATTTTACAGGTCCTCTGGTCTATGCCATGATCTTTGCCATTCTAGTCATGATTTACTACTTCCTTCCAAAAGTAAAAACACCACGAATCCGCTATGTTTTACCAGGAAGTATCTTTGTCTTGCTAACTCTTATAGGTTTATTGAATATCTTTTCTGTTTATTTTAATAACTATGTCAATCACCTAGTGGATGTCCGATTTTTCAGTTCCATCATCGTTGTAGTCATGATGTTCTGGTTTATTCTTATTGCAAAGATTTTGATTATCGGAGCAGTTATCAATGCCAGTGTACAGAGCTTGAAAGATCCAACCTTTACAATAAATTAACTAATAAAGTTATCCATTACAAAACGCATAGGATCAAATCTGATTCTATGCGTTTTTTGATTATGAAAATTAATAGATAAACATGGCATCACCAAAACTGAAAAAACGGTAGCGTTCTTGAATAGCGTGCTGGTATGCATCTAAGACTAATTCACGGCCTGCAAAGGCAGAAACCAACATGACGAGAGTTGATTTTGGCAGATGGAAGTTGGTTGAAAAGGCATCCACAACCTTCCATTCGTAACCAGGTTTGATAAAGATATTGGTCCAACCAGAATCAGCCTGGATTTGCCCATCAAACTTGGAACCAATAGTCTCTAACGTGCGGATCGAAGTGGTTCCGACAGCGATGACGCGACCTCCATTTTCCTTAACAGAGCGAAGGGTGGCTGCTGCTTTCTCAGAAAGCTGGTAGAATTCTGAGTGCATTTCATGTTTGTCCAGATTGTCCACAGAAACAGGTCTAAAGGTTCCGAGCCCGACATGGAGAGTGAGATAGACCAGATGAACACCTTTGGCTTGGATTTCTGCTAGCAGTTCTTTGGTGAAGTGTAATCCAGCAGTTGGTGCAGCAGCAGAGCCACTTTCTTTAGCGTAAACGGTTTGATAGCGTTCACGGTCATCCAGTTTTTCGTGGATGTAGGGCGGTAGTGGCATTTCACCTAGACTTTCTAAAACTTCTAGGAAAATTCCTTTGTATTCAAAGCGAACAACACGGCCTCCGTGGGTCAATTCTTGCGTAACGACAGCGCTGAGGCGACCATCTCCAAAACTGACGCGAGTACCGACCTTGAGGCGTTTGGCAGGTTTAGCTAGGACTTCCCACTCATCACCAGAAGTATTTTTAAGAAGGAGAAGCTCCACGTGGCCACCTGTTTCTTCCTTTTGACCATAGAGGCGAGCTGGCAGAACACGAGTGTCGTTCATGACAAGGGCATCACCTGGTTCCAACATATCAATAATAGAGTGGAAGTGTTTATCCTGAAATTCTCCCGTATCACGATTGACGATGAGGAGTTTAGACGCATCCCGTTTTTTAAGTGGCGTTTGGGCAATTAATTCCTCTGGTAAGTGGAAATCAAAATCAGCTGTATTCATTTTTTCATCATTCTTTCTAAGTTCTAATCTTATCCATTATAACACGTTTCAAGTTTGGGCGCTCTTTTTTTAGAAATTAAATCGTTTTCACTTGACAAAAATTGGTCTATACCATATAATAAATATAGAAACATGGAGGATATAAAATGAAAGTTATAAAAGTTGAGAATCAAATCGAAGGTGGAAAAGTAGCTTTTGAGATTTTGAAGGAAAAATTGGCCAATGGTGCTCAAACATTAGGACTTGCGACAGGAAGCAGCCCGCTTGAGTTTTACAAGGAAATCGTTGAGAGTGACCTTGATTTTTCAAATCTAACCAGTGTAAACCTTGATGAGTATGTAGGGCTTGATGGGGACAATCCACAGTCTTACCGTTATTTCATGCAAGAAAACTTGTTTAACCAAAAACCATTTAAAGAAAGTTTCTTGCCTCGTGGGATTAAGGATAATGCTGAAGCTGAAGTAGAACGCTACAACCAAATTTTGGCTGACCATCCAGTTGATTTGCAAATCTTGGGAATCGGTCGCAATGGACATATCGGATTTAATGAGCCAGGAACTGCCTTTGATAGCCAGACACACCTTGTAGACCTAGACCAGTCTACAATTGAAGCCAATGCTCGCTTCTTTGACAAGATTGAAGACGTTCCAACTCAAGCCATCTCAATGGGGATTAAAAACATCTTGGATGCCAAGTCAATTATTCTCTTTGCTTATGGTGAGTCGAAAGCAGAGGCCATTGCTGGAACAGTATCAGGCCCAGTGACTGAGAACCTCCCAGCAAGTAGCCTACAAAACCACCCTGATGTGACTATTATTGCGGATGCTGAAGCGCTCAGCTTGCTTGAAAAATAAAAAGTACAAGAACCACTTGCTCATTGGAGTGAGTGGTTTTTGAGATTTTGAATTGATATCGCTTAACAACCACCAAGCTCTCATTGTAAGTGGGGAGCGGAGAAAATTCTTGACAGTTCAGATTTTAAATAACTTTCTTTTAGGTATCATGGTATCTATTGTAACAATTTGGTTCTTTCTAGGGAAGAAAGTGAAGATAATATAAGTTTATGGCAGTTTTTTCCTTGACATTTATTCATTTTGCGTGTAAAATAGAATAGATCTTGAACTTGAAGGGAGTGAAAAAAATGTCTAAAACAGTAGTACGTAAGAATGAATCTCTTGACGATGCACTTCGTCGTTTCAAACGTGCGGTTACTAAAGCTGGTACTCTTCAAGAAACACGCAAACGTGAATTCTATGAAAAACCTTCTGTAAAACGTAAACGTAAATCAGAAGCAGCTCGTAAACGTAAAAAATTCTAATTTGAAATGAAAGGCTAGAGAAATCTAGTCTTTTTATTTTTAAATAAATACTGTAAATCCTGCAAAAAAAGGAAACTTCCAACTACAATTTGATATAATAGTAGGGAGAACTCGATTGAAGGAGGAAATTATGTCGGTTTTAGTAAGAGAAGTAATTGAAAAGCTCAGACTAGATATTGTTTATGGTGAAGGCGAATTGCTTGAAAAGGAAATAAATACTGCGGACATTTCTCGACCAGGTCTTGAAATGACGGGCTATTTTGATTACTATACTCCGGAGCGACTTCAACTCTTGGGGATGAAGGAGTGGTCTTATCTGGTCTCTATGTCTTCTCACAACCGTTATAAGGTGTTGACCAAGATGTTTCAACCAGAAACACCAGTGGTTATTGTTGCGCGTGGTTTAGTAGTTCCAGAAGAAATGTTGAAAGCTGCTAGGGAATGTAAGATTGCGATTTTAACCAGTCGAACATCAACTAGTCGTTTATCTGGAGAGTTATCTAGCTACCTTGATTCCCGTTTGGCTGAACGTACGAGTGTGCATGGTGTCTTGATGGACATCTATGGCATGGGTGTCTTGATCCAAGGGGATAGTGGTATCGGTAAGAGCGAGACGGGTCTTGAGCTTGTGAAGCGTGGACACCGTCTAGTAGCAGATGACCGTGTAGATATCTTTGCCAAGGATGAAATGACCCTTTGGGGAGAGCCCGCTGAAATTTTGAAGCATTTGCTTGAGATTCGTGGAGTGGGTATTATTGACGTGATGAGTCTCTACGGAGCAAGTGCTGTAAAAGATTCTTCACAAGTCCAGTTGGCTGTTTACTTGGAAAATTATGATACCCATAAGACCTTTGACCGTCTAGGAAATAATGCTGAAGAAATCGAGATTTCTGGCGTAGCCATTCCGCGTATCCGTATCCCGGTAAAAACAGGACGCAATATTTCTGTTGTCATTGAGGCGGCTGCCATGAACTACCGTGCTAAGGAAATGGGCTTTGATGCGACACGTTTATTTGAAGAACGCTTGACAAGTCTGATCGCTCAAAATGAGGTGAAAAATGATTAATCCAGTCGCATTTGAAATCGGTCCTTTTTCTATTCGTTGGTATGCTTTGTGTATTGTGGCTGGTTTGATTTTGGCAGTCTACCTTGCCATGAAGGAAGCTCCTAAAAAGAAAATTCTGTCAGATGATATTTTGGATTTTATCCTGATTGCTTTTCCAGTCGCGATTTTAGGTGCTAGACTATACTACGTACTCTTTCGTTTAGATTATTATCTGCAAAATCCAGGTGAAATCATTGCCATCTGGAATGGTGGTTTGGCCATTTATGGAGGTTTGATAGCAGGGGCTATTGTTCTTTATATCTTTGCAGATAGAAAGCTGATCAATACTTGGGATTTCTTAGATATTGCAGCACCGAGCGTCATGATTGCCCAGAGTTTAGGACGCTGGGGGAACTTCTTTAACCAAGAAGCCTACGGTGCAGCGGTAGATAGTCTGGATTATTTGCCAGACTTTATCCGCGACCAGATGTACATCGATGGTAGCTACCGTCAGCCGACCTTCTTATATGAGTCTGTTTGGAATCTGATTGGTTTTGCTTTAATCTTGATTTTTAGACGAAAATTAAAGGGAATCAGACGTGGTCATATCACGGCATTCTACTTGATTTGGTATGGCTTTGGTCGTATGATTATCGAAGGGATGCGGACGGATAGTCTCATGTTCTTTGGTCTGCGAGTTTCCCAATGGTTATCAGTTGTCCTTATCGGACTTGGTATTTTTATCATACTTTATCAAAATCGAAAGAAAGCCCCTTTCTATCATACAGAGGAGGAAAAATAAATGTTAGAAGTTGCATATATACTTGTTGCGATTGCTTTGATTGTCTGTTTAGTCTATTTGACAATCACGATTCAAAAAGCAGGTCGTATGATTGATGAGACAGAGAAAACCATCAAAACGTTGAGCTCAGATGTAAACGTTACCTTGCATCAGACTAATGAATTGTTGGTTAAGGTCAATGTGTTAGCAGACGATATCAATATCAAAGTTGCGACGATTGATCCACTCTTTACGGCAGTGGCTGACTTGTCAGAATCAGTATCTGATCTCAACCAACATGCACGTGTCTTAGGCAAAAAAGCTTCATCTGCTGGTTCAAAGACCATCAAAACAGGTGCAGGCTTGTCAGCTCTTCGTTTCGCAAGTAAAATTTTCAAAAAATAAAAAAGGAGAAATCTTATGGGAAAACTATCCTCTATCCTTTTAGGAACAGTTTCAGGTGCAACTCTTGCTTTATTTTTGACGAGTGACAAGGGCAAGCAAGTCTGTAGTCAAGCTCAGGATTTTCTAGATGATTTGAGAGAAGATCCAGAATATGCTAGAGAGCAGGTTTGTGAGAAACTAACTGAAGTGAAGGAACAGGCAAGGGACTTTGTGCTGAAAACAAAGGAACAAGTAGAATCTGGTGAAATCACTTTTGACAGTGTCCTTGACCAAGCTAAAAACTGTGCTCGACAAGCGACAGAAGCGTCAAAGGAAACCTTTAACAATCTCAAGGAGCAGTGGCAAGAACAGTCAGCGACTCCAGATATCGTAGAAGACGAAGAAGAGATTATTATTGATATTACAGAAGAATAAAACATCACCATCTCTGGTTCTGGAGATGGCGATTTTTATCTGGAAACCAGTCTTTGTGGTATAATAAGTACTATGCAGAAAAAACCAACGTCCGCCTATGTGCATATTCCCTTTTGTACCCAGATTTGTTATTACTGTGACTTTTCAAAAGTTTTTATTAAAAATCAGCCAGTAGATAGTTATTTGGAGCATCTGCTAGAAGAGTTTCGTTCTTATGATATCCAAAAATTGCGAACCCTCTATATTGGAGGTGGGACACCAACGGCTTTGTCAGCTTCACAGCTAGAAGTGCTCTTGGATGGCTTGACTAAAAATCTAGACTTGTCTGTCTTGGAAGAGTTGACCATTGAAGCCAATCCAGGCGATTTGGACGCGGATAAGATTGCGGTTTTGAAAAACTCGGCTGTCAATCGTGTCTCGCTAGGTGTGCAGACTTTTGATGACAAGATGCTGAAAAAGATTGGGCGTAGTCACTTGGAGAAGGATATTTATGAAAATATTGACCGCCTGAAACTGGCTGGTTTTGACAATATCTCCATCGACTTGATTTATGCTCTACCTGGTCAAACTATGGCTCAGGTCAAGGATAATGTGGCTAAGGCTATCTCGCTTGATATTCCTCATATGAGTCTTTATAGCTTGATTTTGGAGAATCATACGGTCTTTATGAACCGCATGAGACGAGGGAAACTGCCCCTACCCAAGGAAGAGTTAGAAGCAGAGATGTTTGAGTACATCATCGCAGAGCTTGAGCGAGCTGGTTTTGAGCATTATGAGATTTCCAATTTCTCTAAGCCTGGCTTTGAAAGTCGCCACAATCTCATGTACTGGGATAATGCCGAGTATTATGGTATCGGTGCGGGTGCTTCAGGTTATGTGAATGGGGTGCGTTATAAAAATCATGGTCCTATCCGCCACTATCTCAATGCGGTAGAGGCAGGAAATGCTCGGATTACAGAAGAACACCTGAGTCAAAGGGAGCAGATGGAAGAAGAAATGTTCCTAGGCCTCCGCAAGAAATCAGGTGTTTCTATGGCGCGATTTGAGGAGAAATTTGGACGGTCCTTTGATGGACTTTATGGCGAGATCATCAGAGACTTGGTTCAACAAGGTCTTATGCAGATCGACGGTGATCGTGTCCGAATGACAAAGAGGGGTCTCTTCTTGGGAGACACTGTAGCAGAACGATTTATTTTGGAGTAGAACAATGGGCTTAACTTATCAAATGAAAATGAAAATTCCTTTTGATATGGCAGACATGAACGGTCATATCAAACTTCCAGATGTGATTTTGCTGTCCCTGCAAGTATCAGGTATGCAGTCGATTGAACTGGGAGTTAGCGACAAGGATATGTTAGAACGTTACAATCTGGTCTGGATTATTACAGACTATGCGATTGACGTGGTTCGCTTGCCTCGCTTTGCTGAGGAGATTACGATTGAAACAGAAGCATTGACTTACAATCGTCTTTTTTGCTACCGCCGTTTCACTATCTATGATGAAGCAGGTCAAGAAATCATTCGCATGGTAGCAACCTTTGTTCTCATGGACAGAGATAGTCGTAAAGTCCATGCTGTCGAACCGGAGATTGTTGCGCCTTATCAGTCTGAGTTTGATAAAAAACTCATCCGTGGGCCAAAGTATGCAAATCTAGAAAACCCGATCAGTAAAGACTACCATGTTCGTTTTTACGACTTGGATATGAATGGTCATGTTAATAATAGCAAATACCTGGATTGGATTTTTGAAGTCATGGGAGCAGACTTTTTGACCAAGTATATTCCAAAGAAAATCAATCTCAAATATGTCAAAGAGGTGCGACCGGGTGGCATGATTACTTCAGCTTATGAACTCAAGGGACTAGAAAGCAAGCATGAGATTATCAGTGATGGCGAGATCAATGCCCAAGCTATGATTACGTGGCAAGAAATTGAAGGCAATTAGAAAGGGCGATATGGCTTATAAAGGTTATTTAATTGATTTAGACGGAACCATTTACAAGGGGAAAGACCGAATCCCGGCAGGAGAGGCTTTTGTTCATGAGTTGCAAAAGCGAGAAATTCCTTATCTCTTTGTAACCAACAATACAACTCGTACTCCTGAGAGCGTTCAAGAGATGTTGGCTCAGAATTTTAATATCAACACGCCTCTATCGACGGTTTACACAGCGACTTTGGCAACCATCGACTATATGAATGACTTGGGACTGGAAAAGACAGTCTATGTCATCGGAGAAGCTGGGCTCAAAAATGCTATCAAGGAGGCTGGTTATATTGAAGACAAGGCAAATCCTGCCTATGTGGTAGTTGGACTGGACTGGCAAGTGGACTATGAAAAATTTGCTACGGCGACCCTAGCTATCCAAAAGGGTGCCCACTTTATCGGAACCAATCCAGACCTCAATATCCCAACGGAACGTGGTCTTTTGCCTGGTGCTGGTTCACTTGTAACCCTGCTTGAAGTGGCAACACGAGTGAAACCAGTTTACATTGGGAAACCAAATGCTATCATTATGGACAAGGCCGTGGAACATCTGGGCTTGAAACGAGAAGAATTGCTCATGGTGGGGGATAACTACCTGACAGATATCCGAGCAGGGATTGACAATAGTATTCCAACGCTCTTGGTGACAACAGGTTTCACCAAGGCAGAAGAAGTGGCTGACTTGCCAATCGCACCAACTCATGTGGTTTCTAGCCTTGCGGAGTGGAATTTTGATGAAAATTAAACTGACTTTTTGGGGAAGTATGCTCTTTCTCTTCTCCCTTTCTATTCTCTTAACCATTTATCTGGCTTGGATTTTCTATCCCATGGAGATTCAGTGGCTGAACTTAGCGGGTCGAGCCTATCTAAAACCAGAAACCATTCAGTACAATTTTCATATCTTGATGAATTACCTGACCAATCCCTTTAGTCAGGTCTTAGAGATGCCAGATTTTCGTTCGTCAGCAGCAGGTTTACACCACTTTGCAGTGGTGAAGAGTCTTTTTCACTTAGTTCAGCTAGTTGCCCTAGTGACGCTACCAAGTTTTTATTTCTTTGTTAGAAAGATTGTGAAAAAAGGCTTTTTGCCCCTATATCGTAAAAGTATCTTGGCTCTGGTGCTATTGCCTCTAGTCATTGGGCTTGTGGGAGTGTTGATTGGTTTTGAGCAATTCTTTACTCTTTTCCATCAGATTCTCTTTGTGGGAGACGATACCTGGCTTTTTGATCCAGCAAAGGATCCCGTTATTAGGATTTTGCCAGAGATTTTCTTCCTCCATGCCTTTTTACTTTTCTTTGCTTTGTATGAAGGAATGTTTTGTTTCCTTCTTGTTAAAGCTTCAAGGAAATAGTGGAAAAAATTCTGTATTTTTAATAAAAAACGAGAGAAGGTGCTCTGCTCCCTATTTATTGTTAGGTTATCCTAAAGATAAACTTGCAAAGCAGGAGATTTTTGCAGAAAACAGTCTATTTTCTATGAAAAAATAGGCTTTTTTTCTAAAAATACCTAGTCAAGCGCTTTATTTTTTTGTATAATAGAAATACTAAGTATAGATAAAAGAAGAGAAAAGCATGATTACACTATTTTTATCACCGAGTTGTACATCATGTCGTAAGGCAAAGGCCTGGTTAGAGACGCATAAGGTGCCCTTTCAAGAGCATAATATTATGACCAGTCCTTTAACAAGAAAAGAATTACAACACATTCTTTCCTTGACCGAAAATGGTACTGATGACATCATTTCAACTCGTTCAAAAATTTTTCAAAAATTGGATATTGATGTAGAGAGTATCTCGGTATCGGAGTTGCTTCAGTTGATTGAGCAATATCCTAGTCTTTTGCGTCGCCCAATTATTACAGATACCAAACGCATGCAAATTGGTTTTAATGAAGATGAGATTCGTGCTTTTCTCCCTCGTAGTTACCGTAAACAAGAACTAAAAGAAGCAACATTGAGAGCTGGTATAGGATAGATGAACAAACAGTATAGTTACCCACTAGATTTGTCGTGGAGCACTGAAGAACTTGCTTCAGTGCTTTCTTTTTTTAATGATGTTGAAGCTGCTTATGAAGATAAGGTAGAAGCAAAAAAACTGCTAGAGTCTTACAAGGAATTCAAGTCTGTGGTTCCAAGCAAAAGCGAAGAAAAGCGCCTAGGTCGCGAATTTGAGACGGCTAGCGGTTATTCCTTCTATCATGCAGTTCAATTAGCAAAAGAAAAAAGAGAAGGGAAGATTTCTCTTGGAAACTAAATTTGAATTTGCCAAACAGATTGTGCAGGAAGCTGCTGACTATATTTTGGCTCACATGAAAGAAGATTTGCAGGTTGAGCGCAAGTCTTCCCCTACAGACTTGGTGACACGTTTGGACAAGGAGGTCCAGCAACTCTTGGTTGATCGAATCAAGTTATCCTATCCTGAGGACTTGATTTGCGCGGAAGAGGGCTGTTTACGTGCTGCAGTTGGCCAGGGGAATGTTTGGGTGATTGATCCCATTGACGGTACCAATAATTTTGTCGCCCAGCAGGAAGATTTTGCCGTTATGTTGGCTTATTTTGAGAATGGTGTGGGCAAATTTGGCATCATCTATGATGTCATGAAAGGTGATTGTTACCATGGTGGTGGTGCCTTTCCTCCTTGTCGTAATAATGATCCCTTACCGCCTTTTAAAAAGAAACCTCTTCAAGAATTTTTAGTTGCCGGTAACTCAGGTATGTTTGAAACCAATGAGTGGGGCTTGGCGGATTTGGGCCGAGCAGCGTTGGGAGTCCGTGTCTACGGCAGTGCGGCCATTAGTTTTGCTAAGGTTTTATCGGGTCGTCTTCTGACTTACATCACCTACTTGCAGCCATGGGATTACGCTGCTGCAAGTATCCTAGGGGAAAGTCTGGGCTATCGTCTTCTTACGGTTTCTGGTGAGCCTGTTGATTTTCAAACACGCCAGCCGGTCATGATGGTGCCAATCGAGATGCAAGAAGAGATTCAGTCTTATATCTACGAAAGGAAAGAGAACTAAATGCAATTTCCAGAAGGATTTGTTGAAAAATATGAAGCGATACTAGAAGATGAGGCAAGAGATTTTCTTGCCTCTTTTAAGCAGGAAGCGGTTTCGGCTTTTCGGGTTAATCCCTTAAAAGAAAGTCAGCTATCGTTTGCGGATGCTATTCCAAATACACCTTGGGGACATTATGGTAAGGTCTCAGGGAAGTCACCAGAGCACGTGACGGGTCTCGTTTATTCACAAGAGCCTGCAGCCCAAATGGTGGCCCAGGTAGCTCAACCAAGTCCTGGCATGAAGGTCTTGGACTTGGCGGCAGCACCAGGTGGAAAATCCACTCAACTAGCTGCTTATCTGGCTAATCAAGGAGTTCTTGTTTCTAACGAAATTTCAAGCAAGCGTGCTAAGATTTTAGTGGAAAATATGGAGCGATTTGGAGCGACAAATGTTATCGTGACCAATGAATCTGCTGACCGCTTAGCCAAGGTTTTTAAAGGTTACTTTGATGTGATTGTCCTTGATGCACCTTGCTCGGGTGAAGGGATGTTTCGTAAGCAGCCAGATGCCATGGATTATTGGAGTACCGATTATCCGAGTCAATGCGCTAGTTTGCAAAGAGAAATTCTGGCAGATGCAGTCACCATGCTTGCAGAAGGTGGGCGTTTGGTCTATTCGACCTGTACTTGGGCAACTGAGGAAAATGAAGAAATCGTCCACTGGTTGCTGGATACTTATGATTTTGAACTGCTTCCAGTCGAGCATGTGAACGGTATGGTAGCAGGAATTGGACTTCCTGAAACGGCGCGAATGTACCCTCACCATTTTAAGGGAGAAGGTCAGTTTGTTGCCCATTTGCAGTTTAAGGGAGAAAATCCAGCACCTAAATTCAAAGCCAGTAAGAGCAATCTCAGTCGTGAACAACTGGATTTGTGGCGTGATTTTGCCCAAAAACACTTGCAGGTCAATCTAACTGGTATCTTGCAGACTTTTGGAGATCAGCTCTATCTCTTGCCAGAGATGCTACCTGATCTAGGGAAGCTCAAAATTGCCCGAAATGGGCTCCATCTGGGGACGTTTAAGAAGAAACGCTTCGAACCAAGCTTTGCTCTGGGATTAGCCTTGAAACCAAGTCAAGTAAAACAAAGGGTCGAAATCAATGATGAGGATTTTGTAAAATATGTGGCTGGTGAGACTGTTCAATTGTCTGAGGCTCGACCAAATGGCTGGTACCAAGTTGTGGTTCAAGGAAACGGATTAGGCTTTGCCAAGGTAACAGGAAATGTTTTGAAAAATTATTATCCAAAAGGACTCAGATTCAGGTGAAAAAGCTAGTCAAAGAGCCTACTCTATGTTATAGTGGAGTTATGAGTTTTTTCTGATAGTCTTTTATTATTACTTATATTATACGATGGAATTGTCCGCCCCTAAGAATGTCTAAAAAATAAAGCGGGACAATCATTGATGATAATTGGATGATCAGGACAAACGGAAGAAATCAGAACATTCATCATTATGTTCAAGGAGAAAAACAGTGAAAAAAAGAAAAAAGCTCGTCATGTCTCTTGCGACTCTTTTGGTGGCAGGTTCTCTAGCAGGATGTGCTAGCTGGATTGATCGTGGAGAATCCATGACAGCTGTTGGTTCAACAGCTCTTCAACCTCTTGTCGAAGCAGCAGCAGATGAATTTAGTTCTAGAAACATCGGAAAAACAGTCAATGTTCAAGGTGGTGGATCGGGTACAGGACTTTCCCAAGTCCAGTCTGGAGCAGTAGACATCGGGAACTCTGACGTCTTTGCAGAGGAAAAAGATGGAATCGATGCTTCAGCTCTAGTAGACCACAAGGTTGCAGTGGCTGGTCTTGCAGTGATTGTAAACAAAGAAGTGGATGTTGAAAATCTCACAACCGAGCAACTTCGCAAAATCTTTACAGGTGAAGTGACCAACTGGAAAGAAGTTGGGGGCAAAGACCTGGCCATTTCAATCATCAACCGAGCAGCAAGTTCTGGTTCACGAGCGACGTTTGATACGGTGGTTATGAATGGCCAATCTGCTATGCAGAGCCAGGAGCAGGATTCTAACGGGATGGTCAAGTCGATTGTATCCCAAACGCCTGGAGCCATTTCTTACCTAGCCTTTGCCTATGTAGATGACTCAGTGAAAAGTATGAAACTGAATGGGTATGAACCTACATCTGAGAATGTAACGACCAACAATTGGCCTTTGTGGTCTTATGAACATATGTACACACTTGGTCAGCCAAATGAGTTAGCTGCTGAATTCCTGAATTTCGTCCTCTCAGATGAAGCCCAAAATGGAATTGTTAAAGGCATGGGCTATATCTCTATCAATGAAATGAAAGTCCAAAAGGATGCTTCAGGTACCGTTACAGCAGTAGAAGGAGGTCAATAATGAATCAAGAAGAATTATCTAAAAAATTACTCTCTCCTTCAAAGAACTCTCGCTTTGAGAAGTTTGGTAAAGGTTTGACTTTCACTTGCCTTTCTTTGATTGTTATCATTGTGGCCATGATTCTGATTTTTGTAGCCCAAAAAGGCTTGTCGACCTTCTTTGTCAATGGAGTGAACATCTTTGATTTCCTCTTTGGACAAACTTGGAATCCTTCAGGGAAACAATTTGGTGCCCTTCCGATGATTTTGGGTTCCTTTATTGTGACGATTTTATCAGCCCTCATCGCAACACCCTTTGCTATTGGGGCTGCAGTCTTTATGACAGAAGTATCACCAAAGGGTGCAAAAATCTTGCAACCAGCCATTGAACTCCTCGTCGGTATTCCTTCAGTCGTTTATGGATTTATCGGTTTGCAAGTTGTGGTGCCTTTTGTCCGTAGCGTCTTTGGTGGAACTGGTTTTGGGATCTTGTCAGGGATTTTCGTTCTCTTTGTCATGATCCTACCAACTGTAACCTTTATGACAACAGACAGCTTGCGTGCTGTTCCTCGTCATTACCGTGAAGCTAGTTTAGCTATGGGAGCCACTCGTTGGCAAACCATCTGGCGTGTGACCTTGAAAGCAGCACGTTCAGGTATTTTTACTGCAGTGGTCTTTGGGATGGCGCGTGCCTTTGGTGAAGCTCTTGCTATTCAGATGGTTGTCGGAAACTCAGCAGTTATCCCAACCTCGCTAACAACACCAGCTGCGACCTTGACATCTGTATTGACTATGGGGATCGGAAATACCGTCATGGGAACGGTTGATAATAACGTTCTCTGGTCACTGGCCTTAGTATTGCTCTTGATGAGTTTGGCCTTTAATAGTGTGATTAAGTTGATTACGAAAGAAAGAGGAAAGAAAAACTATGCACGCTAAGAAATTAGATAAACTTGCAACAGCTGTCCTCTATACCATCGCTGGTATCATTGTTGCCATCTTGGCATCCTTGATTCTCTATATCCTGGTTCGAGGGTTACCTCATATCTCTTGGTCCTTCTTGACTGGGAAATCCTCCTCTTATCAAGCAGGTGGGGGTATCGGGATTCAGCTCTACAATTCCTTCTTCCTTTTAGTCATTACCTTGATTATCTCTGTGCCTTTGTCTATGGGGGCTGGGATTTACCTAGCTGAATATGCAAAAAAGGGTCCTGTGACAAATTTTGTCAGAACCTGTATTGAGATTTTGTCTTCTCTACCATCAGTCGTTGTGGGTCTCTTTGGTTACTTGATTTTTGTAGTCCAGTTTGAGTATGGATTTTCAATCATTTCAGGTGCCTTGGCCTTGACGGTCTTTAACCTCCCTCAGATGACTCGAAATGTTGAGGACAGTTTAAAACACGTTCACCATACACAACGTGAGGCTGGCTTAGCTCTTGGAATTTCTCGTTGGGAGACTGTAGTTCATGTCGTCATTCCAGAAGCTCTTCCAGGCATCGTAACGGGTGTTGTCTTGGCCTCTGGCCGTATCTTTGGTGAGGCCGCCGCTCTTATCTATACGGCAGGACAATCCGCTCCAGCCCTTGACTGGTCTAACTGGAATATCCTCAGTGTTACCAGCCCCATCTCAATCTTCCGTCAAGCAGAAACCTTGGCTGTCCACATTTGGAAGGTCAACAGTGAAGGAACCATTCCTGATGCTACCATTGTATCTGCTGGTTCTGCCGCCGTGCTCCTCATCTTTATCTTGATTTTTAACTTTGGAGCACGCAAACTCGGAAGCTATCTACACAAGAAATTAACCGCTGCCTAAAGGAGAAGCCATGTCAAAATATAACTGGGATGAAAAGCATATCATCACCTTCCCTGAAGAAAAAGTGGCCCTCTCTACCAAGGATTTACATGTTTACTACGGTAAAAATGAATCCATCAAGGGCATCGATATGCAATTTGAAAGAAATAAAATAACGGCCTTGATTGGTCCTTCCGGATCTGGGAAATCTACTTACCTTCGCAGTCTCAATCGGATGAATGATACCATTGATATTGCCAAGGTCACAGGTCAAATCCTCTACCAAGGGATTGACGTCAACCGTCCAGAAATCAATGTCTATGAGATGCGCAAGCATATCGGAATGGTCTTCCAACGTCCAAATCCATTTGCCAAGTCTATTTACCGCAACATCACTTTTGCTCATGAACGTGCAGGAGTCAAGGATAAGAAAGTCTTGGATGAAATTGTCGAAACCTCTCTCCGACAGGCTGCCCTTTGGGATCAGGTTAAAGATGACCTCCACAAATCAGCCTTGATGCTCTCTGGTGGACAGCAACAACGTCTCTGTATCGCTCGCGCTATCTCTGTTAAGCCAGATATCCTCTTGATGGATGAACCGGCGTCAGCCTTGGATCCGATTGCGACAGCCCAGCTGGAAGAGACTATGTTGGAATTGAAGAAAGACTTTACCATCATCATCGTTACCCACAGTATGCAGCAGGCAGCGCGTGCAAGTGACTACACAGGATTTTTCTACTTGGGCGATTTGATTGAGTATGATAAGACATCCAATATTTTCCAAAATGCTAAGTTACAGTCAACCAATGACTATGTAACGGGACACTTTGGTTAGAAAGGAAGCAGTATGACAGAACCGATTTTGCAGGTTAAAGACCTGTCCGTTTATTACAATAAAAAGAAGGCTTTGAATAGTGTTTCCCTTTCTTTCCAACCTAAGGAAATAACAGCCTTGATTGGTCCTTCTGGATCAGGAAAGTCCACCCTGCTCAAAGCCATCAACCGCATGGGCGATCTAAATCCTGAGGTGACAACAACTGGAACAGTGATTTATAATGGCCACAATATCTACAGTCCACGTACCGATACGGTTGAATTGCGTAAGGAAATCGGTATGGTCTTTCAACAGCCCAATCCTTTCCCTATGTCTATCTATGAAAATGTTGTCTACGGCCTACGTATCAATGGAGTCAGGGATAAACATGTTTTGGATGAAGCGGTGGAAAAAGCTTTGCAACGCGCTTCTATTTGGGATGAGGTCAAGGATCGCTTGCATGATTCAGCCATTGGTCTCTCAGGTGGACAACAACAACGTGTTTGTGTTGCTCGTGTCTTAGCAACCAGTCCCAAGATTATTCTCTTGGATGAACCAACTTCAGCTTTGGATCCTATCTCAGCTGGTAAGATTGAGGAAACCTTGTATGGTCTGAAAGATAAATACACCATGCTCTTGGTAACGCGTTCGATGCAACAAGCCTCTCGTATCTCTGATAAAACAGGATTTTTCCTAGATGGGGATTTGATCGAGTTTAACGATACGAAGAAGATGTTCCTAGACCCACAAAACAAGGAAACAGAAGATTATATTACAGGAAAATTTGGATAAGGAGTTGAATGATGTTACGATCTCAATTTGAAGAAGATTTGGAGAAATTGCACAACCAGTTCTACGCCATGGGACAAGAAGTGCTCTCACAAATCAATCGTACAGTGCGCGCCTTTGTCACGCACGACCGTGATTTGGCAAAAGAAGTTATCGAGGAAGACGCAGAGATAAATGAATATGAAGTGAAACTAGAAAAGAAATCATTTGAAATGATTGCCCTCCAGCAACCTGTTTCACAAGACCTTCGTACTGTCTTGACAGTTCTCAAGGCCGTATCCGATTTGGAACGTATGGGAGATCACGCGGTGTCAATTGCGAAAGCAACTATTCGCATGAAGGGAGAGCAACGCATCCCCGCCGTTGAAGAAGAAATCAAAAAGATGGGACGCGACGTGAAAAACTTCGTCGAAGCAGCTCTAGATCTCTATCTCAACGGTTCTGTGGATCAAGCCTACGAAGTAGCGGCTATGGATGAAAAAATCAACCATTACTTTGATAGCATCCGAGATTTGGCTACAGAAGAAATTAGGAAAAATCCTGAAGCTATCGTTACAGGCCGTGATTACTTCCAGGTCATTTCTTTCTTGGAACGTATCGGAGACTACGCAAAGAATATCTGTGAATGGGTTGTTTACTTTGAAACAGGTAAGATTGTCGAACTATAAGAAACGGTTTAAATATACAGAAGAAAAGGCTGATTAAAATAAATCAGTCTTCTTTTTTTATGAAAAGAATTGTTTTACAATCAAAATCTCTAAAAGGGTTGACAACTATTTTTAAAAGAGTTATAATTATTCATAATTAACAGAAAGGTCGTTTATTTATGAAATTTAAGAAATGGATATTAGTTGTGTGTAGCATGCTTGCCAGTGTGGTTTTAGTAGCTTGCCAGTCAGGAATGGATAGTTCCCAGTCTGCTGTGGACGCTATTAAACAAAAAGGAAAGCTAGTTGTTGCGACCAGCCCAGACTATGCGCCATTTGAATTCCAAGCCTTGGTAGATGGGAAAAACCAGGTAGTTGGAGCAGATATTGATATGGCTCAAGCAATTGCAGACGAGCTTGGGGTTAAACTTGAAATCTCTAGTATGAGTTTTGACAATGTCTTGACTAGCCTTCAAACTGGAAAGGCTGACTTAGCCATAGCAGGAATTAGTGCTACAGATGAGAGAAAGGAAGTCTTTGACTTTTCAATCCCTTACTATGAAAATAAGATGAGTTTTTTGGTTAGAAAAGCCGATTTAGACAAATACAAGGATCTTTCAAACCTCGCAAGTGCAAATATCGCAGCTCAAAAGGGAACTGTGCCAGAAACCATGGTCAAGGAACAATTGCCAAATGCCCAATTGACATCCTTGACCAATATGGGGGAAGCAGTTAATGAATTGCAGGCTGGAAAAGTGGATGCTGTTCATATGGATGAACCAGTTGCTCTCAGCTACGCAGGTAAAAACTCGGATCTTGCCGTTGCAACTGTTAATTTGACGATGAAAGACGGCGAAGCCAATGCTGTTGCTATCAAGAAGAATCAATCAGACTTGAAAGCAGTAGTCGATAAGGTTATCCAAAAACTGAAAGATGACGGAACCTATCAAACTTATCTTGAAAAAGCAGCGAAACTAACAGAAGTTGAGCAATAAGAAAAGAGCAGAGTTGGAATTTAATCCAATTCTGCTTTTAGGTATTCTAATAACTCTTCTAGATTTTCGAGAGAGACTTTGGCGAACTGATAAGGACAGGCGTCCAAATAAGCCTTCTCAAAAAAGTCTAGTTTGAGTGAGCTGTGTTTGAGACTGGCAATCTTAGGATAGTGTCTCAAATCAAGCAGAAGGCCATCGTGTAGAGGATAGTAGGGCAAGGGACAGGTGTTTTTTTCAAGTAGCTCCTTCATCCGAGTCTGATAGTTCTCTTGAAGGGTAAGACGGGCCAATCGATTTTTTTCAAATAACTGACTATCAATATAAAGAGAGAGTGCTTTTTGCATGATGAGATTGCTGTCATAGTCCAGGATATTTTTGTAGGAAACAAAAGCCTCTTTTAGGGCATTTGGGAGAATGAGAGCGGTGATACGAAGGGCTGGAAAGAGGCTGGTTGAGAAGGACTTGATATAAATGACCCGATCCTCAGTGTCCAGATAGTGGAAGGTCTGCCCTTTTTTAGGGTCTAAATCCCCTAGATAGTCATCCTCTACGATGTAAACACCATACTGATTTGCTAGATCCAGAATAGCCCTTTTTTCCTGATCAGAATAGGAATGACCTAGGGGATAGTGAAAGCGAGGAATGGTGTAGAAAAACTTGATTTTCCCAGATTTGAACTGTTCTTCCAGTTCTTCAAGGTCAATGCCATCAATACGGCGTTCAATGGTCTGGTAGGCCAATCCCTGAGCGACCAAGAGGCGGTTCATTCGGTGATAGGTCGGTTGTTCGACCAAAATCTCCGCTCCCTCGCTCGGAAAGTTGATCTGAGAAAGGATAAAGAGAGCTTGCTGGGTGCCAGAAGTCAGAACCAGTTGGTCGGGTTTGCAGTAGAGGGCTTGGTTGAAAAGAAGTTGATGGACAGATTGTCTCAGTTCCTCAAGGCCTTCTTGGTTGTCATAATAGTTGAAGAGGTAGTTTTCTCGGCCTATCAGGGTTTCATTGACACAGAGTCGGAAGTCATCATAGGCACTAGCGTGTTCGTCAGTGACTTCGATTTTCAAGTCTTGGTGCTGTCCTTGTTCCAGAACATAGTAGCCACTTTGGGGTTTGGCATAGAGGTATTGTTCATGGCGTAATTCCAGCAGGGCTCGTTGGATAGTGTCCTTGCTACAGTGGAAGTCTTGGCTCAGTTGACGGATAGAGGGAAGCCGGCTACCTGTTGGGAATTTTCCTGATTCGATACCCTTTTTTAGAAAGGAAACGACTGCTTGGTATTTACTTTCTTTCTTCATTCCAGACCTCCGTTGATTTTGTTACATTGTACCTTTTTTTTGCCTCCTTTGCAATGGGAAAAGCATTTCTCCCTTTCACAACTAGGAGCAAATGTGGTATACTTAGAAAGTATGATGATTCATTGAATAAAAGATAAGAAAGAGAATGGATAGAAAAGTGCAGGAACCGGTAAAATTATTTCAATACAATACTTTAGGTGCCCTAATGGCAGGTCTCTATGGTGGAACCATGACAGTGGGAGAGTTGCTGGAACATGGTGACCTCGGCTTGGGGACATTGGATTCGATTGATGGGGAGTTGATTGTCCTTGATGGTAAGGCATATCAAGCCAAGGGATCTGGTAAAACGCCTGAAATCGTCGAGGTGGCAGCGGATGCTCTTATTCCCTATGCAGCAGTGGTTCCTCATCAGGCAGAAGTGATTTTTCGTCAGCGCTTTGAGATGACAGATAAGGAATTGGAAAAAAGAATTGAGTCCTATTATGATGGGGAAAATCTTTTTCGTTCCATCAAGATTCATGGTGAATTTTCACAAATGCACGTACGGATGATTCCCAAATCCACACCTGATACTAAGTTTGCTGATGTAGCGACTCACCAACCTGAATATAGCCGTGAAAATGTATCGGGAACTATTGTTGGATTTTGGACACCGGAGATTTTCCATGGGGTGAGTGTTGCAGGCTACCATTTGCATTTTATCTCAGATGATTTGACCTTTGGTGGGCATGTGATGGACTTTGTTATCAAAGAAGGAATGATTGAGGTTGGGGCAGTCGACCAGTTGGACCAACGTTTTCCAGTCCAAGATCGCCAGTATTTATTTGCCAAATTTAACGTTGACGAGATGAAGAAAGATATTGATAAGTCAGAATAGGAGAAAAAAATGACAGTACATATTATCCTTACCATGATCGCTTTGGTTCTCATTCTAGTAGGTGGGACTTGGTATGCCAAAAAACGGTTTAAAATCTCTCTTGCAGTGATGGGCTTGGGGGCAATCGCATTTTTTGTTTCTTCTCAAGTGTTAGAGAAGATGGTTCACCTTCTGATACTCCATCCGCAAAAAGATGGAACCATTCCGCTTATGCAGGAGCAGCCTTTCTTATATGTGCTTTATGGAATCGCCATGGCGGCCCTCTTTGAGGAAACAGCTCGTCTTGTCTTTTTTAAATGGTTGGAGAAAAAGAGAAAGCTAGAAGATCGAGATGCTTTGGCCTATGGTTTGGGACATGGGGGCTTGGAAATGCTCTATCTCGGAATGGGAAGCTTGATCAGTCTTTTGATTCTCTTTTCACTCATCCAGTCTTCAAATACTGATGTAGCCAATCTTCTTCCAAAGTCTACACTCGAAACGGTTCAGTCTCTTTCTGTATGGCAGGTTTATTTACTAGGAGTTGAGCGTGTCCTTGCTCTGGTTCTCCAAATTAGCCTTACTGTCTGGGTCTATCAAAGTGTCCGTCAAAAGAAATGGATTTATCTCGTTGCTGCCTATGGATTACATGCCTTGTTCGACTTAGCTCCAGCTCTATCTCAAGTGGGCTGGATTGCGAATCCGCTTCTAGTTGAGTTTGTTCTTCTCGTAGAACTTTTAGTCTTTATCTGGCTGACAAAATTTACATTTTGGAAAAAATCATAAAAAGAGGGGAGACCTCTTTTTTTATGTAAGGATAAAACAAGCTCTTTTTATGGTCGTCAAATGTCTCTAAAAATGGTATAATGGAATGAATTTTGAAAAAGGAAGAGTGACATGTCAGTAAAAGAAAAAATGCTTGAAATCCTAGAAGGAATCGATATTCGTTTTAAGGAACCTTTGAAGACCTATACCTATACCAAGGTAGGAGGTCGAGCGGATTATCTAGTTTTGCCACGCAATCGCTATGAGATGGCCCGTGTCGTCCAATTTGCCAATCAAGAGAATATTCCTTGGATGGTGCTAGGAAATGCTAGTAATATCATCGTTCGTGAAGGTGGAATCCGTGGTTTTGTCATCTTGTGCGATAAGCTTAATAACGTTTCAGTTGATGGCTATACCATTGAAGCGGAAGCAGGAGCGAACTTGATCGAAACAACACGTATTGCCCTCCGTCATAGTTTGACTGGTTTTGAGTTTGCTTGTGGGATTCCTGGAAGCATCGGAGGAGCTGTCTTTATGAATGCGGGTGCCTATGGAGGAGAGATTGCTCATATCTTGCAGTCTTGTCAAATTTTGACCAAGGAAGGGGAAATCGAGACCTTGTCAGTCAAGGACTTGGCTTTTGGTTACCGTCATTCAGCTATTCAGGATTCTGGGGCTATTGTCTTGTCAGCTAAATTTGCCCTAGCTCCAGGGAATCATCAGGTTATCAAGCAGGAAATGGATCGCTTGACGCACCTCCGTGAACTTAAACAGCCTTTAGAGTACCCATCTTGTGGTTCAGTCTTTAAGCGTCCAGTGGGGCATTTTGCTGGTCAGTTGATTTCAGAGGCTGGTTTGAAGGGCTATCGTATCGGTGGTGTTGAAGTATCTGAAAAGCACGCTGGTTTCATGATCAATGTTGCTGACGGAACGGCCAAAGACTATGAAGACTTGATCCAATCTGTTATCGAAAAAGTCAAGGAACACTCAGGTGTCACTCTTGAAAGAGAAGTCCGAATCTTGGGTGAGAAGGAATAAGGTTGGGGTAGAAAAGCTGCTACTATAACCATTGTAAAGGGGGTGAAAGCCTATCGTTAGTGAAGATGTATGTAGGCAGTTCAATCTCCTACACGAGGTAGTAGCGGCCTGACAGAGCCCGGATCTGTTAATTTATGAAAAAGAAGGAATTTATGACAATTGAAAAAACCAATTATTGAATTCAAAAACGTCTCTAAAGTTTTTGAAGACAGCAACACCAAGGTTCTCAAAGACATTAACTTTGAGTTGGAAGAGGGAAAGTTCTATACCTTACTAGGCGCATCTGGTTCTGGGAAATCAACCATCCTGAACATCATTGCAGGTTTACTAGATGCGACGACAGGGGATATTTTACTGGATGGGGTACGGATTAACGACATCCCAACCAACAAGCGAGACGTCCATACGGTCTTCCAATCCTATGCCTTGTTTCCACATATGAATGTGTTTGAAAATGTTGCCTTTCCGCTCCGCTTGCGTAAAATCGACAAGAAAGAAATCGAGCAACGTGTAGCGGAAGTGCTCAAGATGGTTCAGTTGGAAGGTTATGAAAAACGTTCCATCCGTAAACTCTCTGGAGGACAACGTCAGCGTGTAGCCATTGCCCGTGCTATCATCAACCAACCCCGTGTGGTCTTGTTGGATGAGCCCTTGTCAGCGCTGGACTTGAAATTGCGAACGGACATGCAGTACGAACTGCGTGAGCTGCAGCAACGATTGGGGATTACCTTTGTCTTTGTCACTCACGATCAGGAGGAAGCCCTGGCTATGAGTGACTGGATTTTCGTTATGAACGATGGAGAGATTGTTCAGTCTGGAACACCTGTAGATATCTATGATGAGCCAATCAACCACTTTGTTGCCACCTTTATCGGCGAGTCCAATATCTTGCCAGGAACCATGATTGAAGACTACTTGGTTGAGTTTAACGGCAAACGCTTCGAAGCGGTCGATGGGGGGATGAAGCCAAATGAGCCAGTTGAGGTTGTCATTCGTCCAGAGGACTTGCGCATTACCCTTCCTGAAGAAGGCAAGCTCCAAGTCAAGGTTGATACCCAGCTTTTCCGTGGGGTTCATTACGAGATTATCGCCTATGACGAGCTCGGAAATGAATGGATGATCCACTCGACTCGTAAGGCCATTGTTGGCGAGGAAATCGGTCTGGACTTTGAACCAGAAGATATCCACATCATGCGTCTCAACGAAACCGAAGAAGAGTTCGATGCTCGTATCGAGGAGTACGTAGAAATCGAAGAGCAAGAAGCAGGTCTGATTAACGCGATCGAGGAGGAAAGAGATGAAGAAAACAACCTCTAAACTCTTTGTAGTGCCCTACATGCTTTGGATTGTCCTCTTTGTTCTCGCACCCTTGGTCTTGATTTTCGGTCAATCCTTTTTCAACATTGAAGGCCAATTTAGCTTAGAAAACTATAAATCCTACTTTGCGTCACAAAACTTGACCTATCTTAAAATGAGCTTCAACTCAGTCCTCTATGCAGGAATTGTGACCTTAGTAACATTGCTCATCAGCTATCCAACAGCCCTCTTTTTGACCCGTCTCAAGCACCGTCAACTCTGGCTCATGCTGATTATCTTGCCAACCTGGATCAATCTGCTTCTTAAGGCCTATGCCTTTATCGGGATTTTTGGTCAAAATGGCTCTATTAACCAATTTTTGGAATTTATCGGAATCGGTTCGCAGCAGTTGCTCTTTACGGATTTCTCCTTCATCTTTGTCGCAAGCTACATCGAGCTTCCCTTTATGATTTTGCCGATTTTCAATGTCTTGGATGATATGGATAACAATCTCATCAATGCCAGCTACGACCTCGGTGCGACCAAGTGGGAAACTTTCCGCCATGTCATCTTCCCTCTATCGATGAATGGAGTGAGAAGTGGGGTTCAGTCTGTCTTTATCCCCAGCTTGAGTCTCTTCATGCTGACACGTTTGATCGGTGGGAACCGCGTTATCACGCTGGGAACGGCCATTGAGCAGAACTTCCTGACCAATGACAACTACGGTATGGGTTCTACCATCGGTGTAATCCTCATCCTGACCATGTTCATCACCATGTGGGTGACCAAGGAAAGGAGAGAACGATGAAAAAATTTGCCAATCTCTACCTAGCCTTTGTCTTTATCATCCTTTATTTGCCGATTTTTTACTTGATTGGCTATGCCTTTAATGCTGGCGATGATATGAACAGTTTTACCGGCTTTAGCTTGAGCCATTTTAAAACTATGTTTGGTGATGGTCGTCTCATGTTGATCCTCACCCAAACCTTTTTCTTGGCCTTTCTAGCTGCCTTGATTGCGACCATTATCGGGACTTTCGGTGCCATCTATATCTATCAGTCTCGTAAGAAATACCAAGAAGCCTTTTTATCACTCAATAATATCCTCATGGTTGCACCTGACGTTATGATTGGTGCCAGCTTCTTGATTCTCTTTACCCAGCTTAAGTTTTCACTTGGCTTTTTGACGGTTCTATCTAGTCACGTGGCCTTTTCCATCCCTATCGTGGTCTTGATGGTCTTACCTCGTCTAAAGGAGATGAATGATGACATGATTCATGCGGCTTATGACCTTGGAGCTAGTCAATTTCAGATGTTTAAAGAAATCATGCTTCCTTACCTGACACCGTCTATCATTGCAGGTTATTTTATGGCCTTTACCTACTCGCTTGATGACTTTGCCGTGACCTTCTTCGTAACGGGAAATGGCTTTTCGACTCTATCAGTTGAAATCTACTCTCGTGCTCGTAAGGGAATTTCGCTAGAGATCAATGCCCTCTCTGCACTTGTCTTTCTCTTTAGTATTATCCTAGTTGTTGGCTATTACTTTATCTCACGTGAGAAGGAGGAGCAAGCATGAAAAAACTCTATTCATTTTTAGCAGGAATTGTAGCGATTATCCTTGTCTTGTGGGGGATTGCGACTCATCTAGACAGTAAAATCAATAGCCGAGACAGTCAGAAATTGGTTATTTACAACTGGGGTGACTACATCGATCCAGAACTATTGGAGCAATTTACAGAAGAAACAGGAATCCAAGTTCAGTATGAGACCTTTGATTCTAACGAAGCCATGTATACCAAGATCAAGCAGGGTGGAACGACCTATGATATTGCCATTCCTAGTGAGTACATGATCAACAAGATGAAGGACGAAGACCTCTTGGTTCCGCTTGATTATTCAAAAATTGAAGGAATCGAAAATATCGGACCAGAGTTCCTCAACCAGTCTTTTGATCCGGGCAATAAATTCTCCATTCCTTATTTTTGGGGAACCTTGGGAATTGTTTACAATGAAACCATGATAGATGAGGCGCCCGAGCATTGGGATGACCTCTGGAAACCAGAATACAAGGATTCCATTATGCTCTTTGATGGGGCGCGTGAGGTGCTGGGACTCGGGCTTAACTCACTTGGTTACAGTCTCAACTCCAAGGATCCTCAGCAATTGGAAGAGACAGTGGATAAGCTCTACAAATTGACTCCAAATATCAAGGCCATTGTGGCGGATGAGATGAAGGGTTACATGATCCAGAGCAATGCGGCTATTGGTGTGACCTTCTCAGGGGAAGCCAGCCAGATGTTGGAGAAAAATCCTAACCTCAAGTATGTCGTTCCGACTGAGGCAAGCAACCTCTGGTTTGATAACATGGTCATTCCAAAAACCGTGAAAAACCAAGATGCAGCCTATGCCTTTATCAACTTTATGTTGAAACCCGAAAATGCTCTGAAAAATGCGGAGTATGTAGGCTACTCAACACCAAACCTACCAGCCAAGGAAATGCTCCCAGAGGAGACAAAAGAAGACAAGTCCTTCTATCCAGATGCAGATACGATGAAACACCTAGAAGTTTATGAGAAGTTTGACCATAAATGGACAGGAATCTACAGTGACCTATTCCTACAATTTAAGATGTATCGGAAATAATTTCAATCAGACAAAAAAATAAAACCTAGCCATAGAAAATTAACCATTTTATGGCTAGGTTATTTATTAAAATAGATTATGAATTAGTAGAAAAATACACTTAACTATGCTATAATTTCGATAGAGTTAAAGGCATTTTAATTTATGATTGAGGTAGTAGCTATGATTAAAAAAGCTATTTTTAGAGGAATGATTCCTTTTGTCATTATGACCAGTTTGGCAATTTTTATGAGACTTCAAGGGACTGATATTTTTCAGGTTAAAAGTATATTTTTGGTTGGCATTATTGCTACCTCGATAGCATCAGCCTCGGTAATTTATGAAATTGAAAATTGGTCGCTATTTAAACAATCTATTATACATTTTATCATTATGCTTTTTACTGTTCTTCCCTGTCTTCTATTTAGTGGATGGTATAAGTTGGTCTCAATTTTGGATTATCTCATTGTTTTAGGTCAATTCTTATTGGTTGGAAGTTTCTTGTGGTCTATCGCCTATATAATATTTGGGAAACTTCTAAAGAAATGAGTTGGGCATCAACCTTGACTAACTGTTCCAAAAACGTTATAATAATAAAGTTGAGAATTGATTTTCAATTATCTTAGTCCAGAGAAATGGCGGTGCTGCGAGCCATCTAAGCTAGGAAATCATGCTACTCAATCAGACAATTGCATAAGAATAAGAGAATGACAAGTTCATTGAATGAAGGTGGTACCGCGGTTTTTCGCCCTTCGTGATATGGGCTTGTCTTTTGATTTTTGGAGGTGTTTATGAAGACATTTCTCGTGAAACAAAAGTTTCGTCTTGGGGGCGAACGCTTCGATATTAAGGATGATAGAGGAGTAGTGAACTATCAGGTGGAGGGATCTTTCTTCCAAATTCCTAAGACCTTTACCATCTATGACGCCTATGGTGAGCAGGTCAGTGAAATCAGTAAAGAATTTTTCACCTTGCTTCCTCGCTTTACTATTCAGCTACGAAACGGTTCCAATTTCGTCATTCGTAAGAAGTTGACCTTCTTTCGAGATAAGTATGAGTTTGATGATCTAGGGCTTCGTATCGAGGGCAATATCTGGGATTTAAATTTCAAATTGCTGGATGATCGTGACCAAGTGATTGCCGAGATTAGGAAAGAGATTTTCCATTTGACCTCAACTTACACCGTAACCGTCTATGAAGACTCTTATGCAGACCTAGTCATTTCCCTCTGTGTCGCGATTGACTATGTGGAGATGCTGGAAAGCCAATCAAATTAAACAAGTAATAAGGAGATATTATGAAACAACTATCTAGTGCTCAAGTTCGCCAAATGTGGCTTGATTTCTGGGCAAGCAAAGGACACTCTGTCGAACCATCAGTCAGCTTGGTTCCTGTAAATGACCCAACTCTTTTGTGGATTAACTCTGGGGTAGCAACCCTTAAAAAATACTTTGATGGGACGATTATCCCTGAAAATCCACGTATCACCAATGCGCAAAAAGCAATCCGTACCAACGACATCGAAAATGTCGGAAAAACGGCTCGCCACCATACCATGTTTGAAATGCTGGGGAACTTCTCTATCGGGGATTACTTCCGTGATGAGGCTATCACATGGGCTTATGAGCTTTTGACAAGTCCTGAATGGTTTGATTTTCCAGCTGATAAGCTGTACATGACCTACTATCCAGACGATAAAGATTCTTACAACCGCTGGATTGAAGTAGGAGTGGACCCAAGTCACTTGATCCCAATCGAAGACAACTTCTGGGAAATCGGTGCGGGACCTTCTGGACCTGATACAGAAATCTTCTTTGACCGTGGAGAAGCCTTTGACCCAGAAAACATCGGTATTCGTCTGCTTGCAGAGGATATCGAAAACGACCGTTACATCGAAATCTGGAACATCGTTCTGTCACAATTTAACGCTGATCCTGCTGTTCCTCGTAGTGAGTACAAGGAATTACCGCATAAGAACATTGATACGGGCGCTGGTTTGGAGCGTTTGGTGGCAGTCATCCAAGGGGCTAAGACAAACTTTGAAACGGACCTCTTCATGCCAATCATTCGTGAAGTTGAGAAATTGTCTGGTAAGGTTTATGACCAAGATGGCGACAACATGAGCTTTAAGGTCATTGCTGACCATATCCGTTCTCTTTCATTTGCCATCGGTGATGGTGCCCTTCCTGGAAATGAAGGTCGTGGTTATGTTCTTCGTCGTTTGCTCCGTCGTGCTTCTATGCACGGTCAAAAATTGGGCATCAACGAGCCTTTCCTTTACAAACTCGTTCCAACTGTTGGAAAAATCATGGAAAGCTACTACCCAGAAGTGCTTGAAAAACGTGACTTTATCGAAAAAATCATCAAGAGCGAGGAAGAGTCATTTGCCCGTACCCTTCATTCAGGTCAACACTTTGCAGAAACCATTGTAGCTGATTTGAAAGAAAAAGGCCAAACGGTTATCGCTGGTCAAGATGTCTTCAAACTCTATGATACATACGGATTTCCAGTTGAGTTGACGGAAGAAATCGCTGAAGAAGCTGGGATGACTGTCGATCGTGAAGGTTTTGAAGCAGCCATGAAAGAGCAGCAAGAGCGTGCGCGTGCGTCAGCTGTCAAAGGTGGCTCAATGGGAATGCAAAATGAAACCCTTCAAAACATTACAGTGGAAAGTGTCTTCAACTACAATGCCAGCCAATTGCCGTCTAAGTTGGTGGCTATCGTAGCGGATAATGCTGAAGTAGAAGCTGTATCCGAAGGAACTGCCTCTCTTATCTTTGCAGAAACTCCATTCTACGCTGAAATGGGTGGACAAGTAGCTGACCACGGTCAAATCTTGGATGCTGCAGGAAACCTTGTGGCTACAGTGACAGATGTTCAAAAAGCGCCAAACGGACAAGCTCTTCACACGGTTGAAGTTCTTGCACCGCTTGCTTTGAACCAAGAATACACCTTGGCCATCGATACCAATCGTCGTCACCGTGTCATGAAAAACCACACAGCAACTCACTTGCTCCATGCAGCCCTTCACAATATCCTTGGAAACCATGCGACACAAGCAGGATCCCTTAACGAAGTCGAATTTCTTCGCTTTGACTTCACACACTTCCAAGCAGTAACTCCTGAAGAATTGCGTGCCATTGAACAGCAAGTCAATGAGAAAATCTGGGAAGCAATTGCAGTAGAAACTGTTGAGACAGATATTGACACTGCTAAAGAAATGGGTGCTATGGCCCTCTTTGGTGAGAAATACGGTAAGGAAGTTCGTGTTGTTACGATTGGTGACTACTCAGTGGAACTTTGTGGTGGTACCCACGTTGGCAACACTTCTGAGATTGGTCTCTTCAAGATTGTCAAAGAAGAAGGAATCGGATCAGGAACTCGCCGTATCTTGGCAGTGACTGGTAAGGAAGCCTTTGAAGCCTACCGCGAACAAGAAGATGCTCTGAAAGCCGTCGCAGCAACCTTGAAAGCACCTCAAGTCAAGGAAGTTCCTCATAAGGTTGAAGGACTTCAAGAACAACTTCGTCAGCTCCAAAAAGAAAATGCTGAGTTGAAAGGAAAAGCAGCGGCAGCGGCAGCAGGCGATGTCTTTAAGAATATTCAAGAAGCAAACGATCACCGTTACATTGCAAGCCAAGTTTCTGTATCAGATGCAGGTGCCCTTCGTACCTTTGCGGATAACTGGAAACAAAAAGACTACTCTGATGTGCTTGTCCTAGTTGCCGCTATCAGTGACAAGGTGAACGTTCTTGTAGCTAGCAAGACAAAAGATGTGCATGCAGGAAACCTTGTCAAAGAATTGGCTCCAATCGTCGATGGACGTGGTGGTGGTAAACCAGACATGGCCATGGCAGGAGGAAGCAATCAAGCGAAAATCCAAGAACTCTTGGAGGCAGTAGCAGGTAAATTATAAGACAATGAAGATCTATCCATTAGGGTAGGTCTTTTTGTGAATACAAAAAAGCCAAACCCGGTTGGATTTGGCTTGTAACTGATAGGTTTATTTTGCTGCCCAGACACTGACTGAACCTGCTGCTACTGGAAATTCTCCATAACCGTCAGCATTGATTGTAACTTGTACTGGGTGATTTTCAAGGAGGTCAACAAAGGTTTGGTCAGCCCGTTCTTGCCCGACAAACATAGATTTGCTGTTTTCTTGGTCATTTGAGATGAGGACAGCGATTGGAGATTGATGTTCAGCACCTGAACGTACCCATCCGATACAGTTGGCATCGTCAAAGTAGTCTGTTTGCTCTCCATAGGCCATATCTTTTCGGATGGCTAGGAGACGGTCAAGAACTTCTCTGAAATCTTGTTGAGCAAATTGCCCTGAAATGCCGTAATAATCTCCGTAAAAGACACATGGAAGCCCATCTTGACGTAATAGAATAAGGGCATAGGCTGCTGGCTTGAACCATTCTTCAACAGTAGACTCAAGGGCTTGTCCTCGTTGAGTATCATGGTTGTCAACGAAAGTGACAGCCTTGTCAGGCTTGAGTTCAACCAAGCTATCTGTGAAAATGTTACGAAGGTCGTAGCTTGCTCCAGAATGGCTAGCTTCAAAGAGGTTTTGGTGGAGGCGAACATCGACAAGGTCAAAACGTTCTTCTATTTTCTCGAGATAGTCTAGGTTAGCTTCCTTATCAGGGTTCCAAAATTCTCCGAAAACATAGAAATCTTCGCCGTATTTTTCCTTCATATCACGGATGAAATTGCCCATAAAGAAGGAGTCAATGTGTTTAACGGCATCCAAGCGGAAACCAGCAACTCCAGTCGTTTCCATGAACCAGTCAGCCCAGTCATAGATGTTTTGGATGACTTCAGGATGTTTAAAATCTAGGTCGGCATACATGAGGTAGTCGTAGTTACCGTTTTCGTTATCGACCAATTCCTCATTTGCCCAACCTTTATTATCTCCCTGGATCAGGTAAATACCAGACTTACGGCGTTTGGCATCGTAGTCTGTACCTGTGAAGTGGTACCAGTGCCAGTGGAAGTCATTGTAGGTATTTTGACGACCATCGAAAGTAAAGTGAGTCCAACCATTGATGGTGAAGGGCTCGCTTAGTTGAACGGTACGGTCCTCAGGGTCCACTTCAATAACCTGAAAGGATTCCATGTGATCGGCAGCAGCCTTGTGATTGAGCACCACATCGGCCATAGGTCGAATTCCCTGAGCCTTTAGGGCTTGAATGGCTTGAAGATAGTCTTCTTTAACCCCATACTTGGTACGGACAGTCCCTTTTTGGTGAAATTCACCTAGGTCAAAAAGATCGTAAACACCATAGCCGACATCTTTTTCGTTGGTTGCCTTGAAGGCAGGTGGCATCCAGACATGGCTGATACCAAGGTTTGCTAGGTGCTCTGCATCATTTGTCAGTCGCGTCCAGTGTTGGCCGTCGTGAGGCAGATACCATTCAAAGTATTGCATAAGTGTCTGATTTTGCATTGTTTTTCCTCTTGCTTATCAATGTTGTGTTTTATTCTACCATAAAATTTAACACTAGGCAAACGTTTGCGTAATTTTCTATACTCATTTCTAGAATTGTCTATTTTTAGCGAATAGAATCTCTCTTTCCATTATAAGGGAAAAGATGTTTTGGTGAAAAAGTAAATGGAATAAACTTATTTTAACAAAAATGGCACTTAGTAAACTAAAGTAAAAATGGATAAGCGGTTTCTTTTTTGAGAATTGTCATAAAATTTGCTATAATAGTAGCTATGAATAGAATTAGGGTCAGCAGACGTGTTGAAAAAAAGCTAGCTAAGGGTCTAGTTCTTTTGGAAGCAAGTGATTTAACAGATATTGATCTGACGGATCAGGCAGTAGAAGTTCTTAGTCAGGACGGGAAGTTTTTAGGGACTGCCTATCTTTCTCAGCAGAACAAGGGCATTGGCTGGTTGGTCAGCAAGGAAAAGGTTGGTTTCAACCAAACCTTCTTTGAAGCTCTGTTTCGTAAGGCCAAGGAAATTAGAAAGCCTTATTATCAGGATGACTTGACTACTGCCTTTCGCCTTTTTAATCAAGAAGGGGATGGCTTTGGCGGTCTGACTGTTGATCTCTACGGAGATTATGCTGTCTTTTCGTGGTACAACTCCTTTGTTTACCAGATTCGTAAGCTGATAGTAAAGGCTTTTAAGGAAGTTTTTCCTGAGGTCTTGGGTGCTTATGAGAAAATTCGTTTTAAAGGTCTAGACTACGAGTCTGCCCATATTTATGGTGAGGAAGCGCCAGACTATTTTACTGTTCTTGAGAATGGCGTGCTCTATCAAGTCTTTATGAATGATGGCTTGATGACAGGGATTTTCCTAGACCAGCATGAGGTTCGTGGGAGTTTAGTTGACGGTCTGGCCATGGGTAAATCCTTGCTCAATATGTTTTCCTATACGGCTGCCTTTTCAGTTGCTGCAGCTATGGGAGGCGCGAGTGAGACGACTTCTGTCGACTTGGCCAAACGGTCGAGAGAGCTGTCAGAAGCTCATTTTCAGGCAAATGGACTCAGCACGGACAATCATCGTTTTATCGTCATGGATGTCTTTGAATATTTCAAGTATGCCAAGCGAAAAGGCTTGACCTATGATGTGATTGTGCTTGATCCGCCGAGCTTTGCCCGTAATAAAAAACAAACATTTTCTGTGGCGAAGGATTATCACAAGTTGATTTCCCAGAGTCTAGAGATTTTAAATCCGGGAGGCATTATCATTGCCAGTACCAATGCTGCCAATGTTTCCCGTCAGAAATTTACAGAACAAATTGATAAAGGTTTTGCAGGAAGAAGGTATCAGATTTTAAACAAATATGGTCTTCCAGCAGACTTTGCCTATAATAAAAAAGATGAAAGCAGTAATTACCTCAAGGTGATTAGTATGAAGGTTAGTAAATGAAATTAGTCGTCTCAGTAATGCCAAGAAGTTTAGAAGAAGCGCAAGAACTGGATGCCACTAGGTATGAAGATGCCGATATCATTGAGTGGCGTGCAGACTTTCTTGCAAAGGACGCTATTTTACAGGTAGCACCCGCTATCTTTGAAAAATTTGCAGGACGCGAACTGGTCTTTACCCTTCGGACTCGCGCTGAGGGAGGAGAAATCGAACTTTCCTCAGAAGAGTATGTTCAGATTATCAAGGAAGTGGCGCAACTCTATCAACCAGACTATATTGATTTCGAGTACTACAGCTACAAGGATGTTTTTGAGGAAATGTTGGATTTTCCAAATCTTGTTTTGAGTTATCATAATTTCCAGGAGACACCTGAAAACATGATGGAAATTTTGTCTGAGTTGACCAGTCTCTCTCCGAAAGTGGTCAAGGTATCAGTTATGGCCCATACGGAGCAGGATGTTTTAGATCTGATGAATTACACTCGAGGATTTAAGACACTCAATCCTGAGCAAGAGTACGTGACCATTTCCATGGGGAAAATGGGCAAGGTATCACGCATTACTTCAGATGTGACGGGTTCAAGTTGGTCATTTGCTAGTCTGGATGAAGCGAGTGCCCCAGGTCAGATTTCTCTATCAAACATGAAGAAAATCAGGGAGATTTTGGATGAAGCTTGATGGCTATACACGTTTAGCTGCAGTTGTTGCCAATCCCATCAAACACTCTATTTCACCTTTTATCCATAATAGGGCCTTTGAGGCGACAGCTACCAATGGTGTCTATGTGGCTTGGGAGATTGAAGCAGGTGACTTGGCAGAAACAGTCGCCAATATTCGCCGTTACCAGATGTTTGGAATCAACCTGTCTATGCCTTACAAGGAACAAGTGATTCCTTATCTGGATGAGTTGAGTGATGAAGCTCGTTTGATTGGGGCGGTCAACACAGTTGTTAATCAAGACGGAACGTTAATTGGATATAATACAGATGGCAAGGGATTCTTTAAGAGCTTGCCTTCTTTTACAATCTCGGATAAGAAAATGACCATTCTGGGAGCAGGTGGTGCAGCTAAGTCCATTTTGGCACAGGCTATTTTAGATGGCGTCAGTCAGATTTCAGTCTTTGTTCGTTCAGTTTCTGTGGGAAAAACAAGACCTTATCTAGACAAGTTGCAGGAGCAAACAGGTTTTAAAGTGGACTTGTATGCTTTAGAAGATCTTTCTGAACTGCAATCAAGGATTGCCGAGTCGGACCTGCTCGTCAATGCGACTAGTGTGGGAATGGACGGTCAGTCGTCCCCAGTTCCAGAAAGCATCAATCTGCCAGAGGCTCTCTTGGTCGCAGATATTATTTACCAACCCTTTGAAACGCCGTTTTTGAAATGGGCTAGAAGCCAGGGCAATCCAGCTGTCAATGGTCTGGGAATGTTGCTCTATCAAGCTGCTGAAGCTTTTCAACTGTGGACAGGTAAAGAAATGCCGACAGACGAGATTTGGCAGTCCTTAACAGAAAAATATAAATAGTGAAAAGGAGACACTACTATGAAAATCAGAATCGATATTCCACATCATCCGTATGATATTCAGATTGAAAAAGGTTGTCTGGCCCAGGCTGGTCAATGGTTGAAAGAACTCTGGCAACCTCAAAAAGTGGTTATCGTAACAGACAACCATGTGGCCTCTCTCTATGCAGAGAAGGTCAAGCTCAGCCTAGAAGATGCTGGTTTTCAGGTAGCTGTTTTTGATTTCTTAGAAGGCGAAGAAAGAAAGAATTTAACCACTGTTCAAAAGGTCTATGAATTTCTAGTCAAGCAAGGTCTGACTCGTAGTGATGGAATTGTGGCCCTTGGTGGTGGTGTCGTTGGGGATTTGGCTGGCTTTGTGGCCTCTACCTATATGCGCGGGATTCACTTTGTTCAGATTCCGACTAGTTTGACAGCTCAGGTTGATTCTTCTATCGGTGGAAAGACAGGTGTTAACACTCCATTTGCTAAAAATATGGTGGGAACTTTTGCCCAACCAGATGGAGTTCTGATTGATCCGCTTGTCCTTGAAACACTCGGAAAAAGAGAGTTGATTGAAGGAATGGGTGAGGTTATTAAGTATGGCTTGATTGAGGATCCAGAACTATGGGCTCTCTTGACGGAGCTGGATGGTTCTGTAGAGAGCATTCTGGAGCATGCAGAGACTTTGATTGAACATTCTTGTCAGGTTAAGCGGAAGATGGTGGTCGAGGATGAGTTGGACAATGGTGTTCGCCTTTACCTCAATTTTGGGCACACTATTGGTCATGCTATTGAAGCGACTGCTGGCTATGGCAAGGTCATGCATGGTGAGGCTGTGGCTATGGGGATGGTGCAGATTTCCAAGATTGCTGAGGAAAAAGGCCTCATGCCAGCTGGTATAACCCAGTCCATCACAGCTATGTGTCAGAAATTTGGTTTGCCTGTTGACTATGAAAACTGGGATGTTGACAAACTTTATCAGGCTTTGACTCATGATAAGAAAGCGCGTGGGAACACCTTGAAATTGGTCTTGGTACCAGGGCTTGGTTCAGCGACCATTCACCCAGTTTCTCTGGAAGAGATGAAAGACTACTTGGTAAAATAAGGAGAACGTATGAGATATTTAACTGCAGGAGAATCACACGGTCCTCGTTTGACGGCTATCATTGAAGGAATTCCCGCTGGACTTCCTTTGACAGCTGAGGATATTAATGGAGACCTTAAACGCCGTCAGGGTGGCTACGGTCGTGGTGGTCGTATGAAGATTGAGAGTGACCAGGTTGTCTTTACTTCGGGCGTTCGCCACGGGAAGACGACAGGGGCTCCTATTACCATGGATGTCATCAATAAGGACCACCAAAAATGGTTGGATATCATGTCTGCGGAGGACATTGAAGACCGCCTTAAAAGCAAGCGGAAAATCACTCATCCTCGTCCAGGTCATGCTGATTTGGTTGGGGGCATCAAGTACCGTTTTGACGATTTGCGAAATTCTTTGGAGCGTTCATCAGCTCGTGAAACAACCATGCGAGTAGCAGTTGGAGCAGTAGCCAAACGTCTCTTAGCTGAACTGGATATGGAGATTGCCAATCATGTCGTGGTCTTTGGTGGCAAGGAAATCGATGTACCTGAAAATCTGACAGTGGCTGAGATTAAGGAACGAGCTGCCCAGTCTGAAGTTTCTATTGTCAACCAAGAGCGGGAACAGGAAATCAAGGACTATATTGACCAAATTAAGCGTGACGGTGATACCATCGGTGGAGTTGTGGAGACAGTCGTCGGAGGCGTTCCAGTTGGCCTTGGTTCCTATGTCCAATGGGACAGAAAATTGGATGCGCGATTGGCTCAAGCAGTTGTCTCTATCAATGCCTTTAAAGGGGTGGAATTTGGTCTTGGCTTTGAAGCTGGTTACCGTAAAGGCAGCCAAGTCATGGATGAAATTCTCTGGTCTAAAGAAGATGGCTATACTCGCCGTACCAATAATCTGGGTGGTTTTGAAGGTGGTATGACCAATGGGCAACCAATTGTTGTTCGTGGAGTTATGAAACCCATTCCCACTCTTTACAAACCACTTATGAGTGTGGATATCGAAACCCACGAACCATACAAGGCAACCGTGGAGAGAAGTGATCCGACAGCTCTTCCAGCAGCAGGTGTGGTCATGGAAGCTGTTGTGGCAACGGTTCTGGCGCAAGAAATCCTTGAAAAATTCTCATCAGATAATCTTGAAGAATTAAAAGAGGCAGTTGCCAAGCACCGAGACTATACAAAGAACTATTAAGGAGTCCTTATGGCAAAAACCATCTATATCGCAGGTCTCGGTTTGATTGGTGCTTCGATGGCACTCGGCATCAAGCGCGATCATCCGGATTATGAAATTCTAGGTTATAATCGCAGTCAGGATTCGAGAGACATTGCCTTGGAGCGGGGGATGATTGACCGTGCGACGGATGATTTTGCCAGTTTCGCTCCCCTAGCAGATGTCATCATCTTGACCTTGCCAATCAAACAGACCATTGCTTTTATTAAGGAGCTGGCAAACTTAGACTTGAAGGAAGGCGTCATTATCTCGGATGCCGGCTCGACCAAGTCAGCCATCGTTGATGCGGCAGAGCAGTATTTGGCTAGCAAGCCTGTTCGCTTTGTCGGGGCCCATCCCATGGCTGGTAGCCACAAGACAGGGGCTGCATCTGCGGATGTTAATCTCTTTGAAAATGCCTACTATATCTTCACACCTTCGAGCCTGACAAGTCCTGGTCCTGACACACTTGAGGAAATGAAAGATCTGCTTTCTGGCCTTCATGCTCGTTTTATCGAGATCGATGCCAAGGAGCATGATCGGGTGACTTCTCAGATTAGCCATTTTCCTCATGTTCTGGCTTCTAGTCTCATGGAGCAGACTGCGGCCTATGCTCAAGAACATGAGATGGCAAGACGCTTTGCGGCGGGTGGTTTTCGAGATATGACTCGCATTGCGGAAAGCGATCCAGGTATGTGGACTTCCATTCTCTTGTCCAATCGTGAGACTATTCTAGATCGAATTGCGGATTTCAAGGAGCGATTAGATGAGGTTGGACAAGCCATTAGCAAGGGAGATGAGGAGCAAATCTGGAACTTTTTCAATCAAGCACGTGAGCAACGACAGGCCATGGAAATCCATAAGCGTGGTGGTGTGGATAGCTCTTATGACCTTTATGTCGACGTTCCCGATGAAGAAGATGTCATCTTGCGGATTTTGGAATTGCTACGTGGGACTTCTTTGGTTAATATCCACATCAACGAAGAAAACCGTGAGGATGTTCACGGGATTCTACAAATTTCATTTAAAAATGCTCAAGATTTAGAACGAGCTGAGCGATTAATTACAGAAAATACAGACTATACAGTCGTTGTCAAATAAGGAGAAAATCATGTCAAATATTTACGATAGTGCAAATGAACTTAGTCGTGGGTTACGCGAATTACCAGAATACAAGGCGGTTAAGGCGGCAAAAGATGCCATCCAAGCAGATGAAAATGCTGGCAAGATTTTTGCAGACTACCTTGCCTTCCAACAAGAAATCCAAGTCATGGCTCAAACTGGACAAATGCCAGATGCCTCTTTCCAAGAAAAGATACAGTCTTTTAGCAAGCAAATCCAAGAGAACGCTCTTTTGTCAGATTTCTTTGCCAAACAGCAACAATTGTCCATTTACCTTTCAGACATTGAAAAAATTGTCTTTGAACCTGTTTCAGAATTATTGAAATAGTATTTTATCTGTATAAAAGCCAGAAATTTCAGGAATTTCTGGCTTTTTTGTGATAAAATAAGAAAAAGTATTGCAAGTATGAGGTAAACTATGAAACTAAAAACAAACATTTGCCACTTACATGGCAGTATCCGAGTTCCAGGTGACAAGTCTATCAGCCACCGTTCGATTATTTTTGGAAGTTTGGCTGAGGGAGAAACCAAGGTATATGATATTCTGCGTGGAGAGGATGTGCTCTCAACCATGCAGGTTTTTCGTGACCTTGGTGTTAAAATTGAGGACAAAGATGGGGTTATTACCATTCAAGGTGTAGGCATGGATGGCTTAAAAGCTCCGCAAAACGCCTTGGATATGGGTAATTCTGGCACCTCGATTCGCCTGATCTCAGGTGTACTTGCTGGTGCAGACTTCGAAGTAGAGATGTTCGGAGACGACAGTCTTTCTAAACGTCCTATGGATCGTGTGACGATCCCATTGAAAAAAATGGGCGTTAGCATTTCAGGGCAAACGGAGCGAGACCTGCCTCCTCTTCGCCTTAAAGGGACGAAAAATTTAAGACCGATTCACTATGAATTGCCAATCGCCTCTGCTCAGGTCAAGTCTGCCTTGATATTTGCAGCTTTGCAGGCTCAGGGGGAGTCCGTTATTATCGAAAAAGAATGCACCCGTAATCATACTGAAGATATGCTGCAACAATTTGGTGGTCATTTAAGTGTGGATGGCAAAAAGATCACAGTCCAAGGACCACAAAAACTGACCGAACAAAAGGTAGTTGTTCCAGGTGATATTTCGAGTGCAGCCTTTTGGTTAGTTGCTGGTTTGATTGTTCCAGAGTCTCGTGTGGTGCTGCAGAATGTGGGCATTAACGAAACGCGTACTGGTATCATTGATGTCATTCGCGCCATGGGTGGAAAACTAGAAATAACTGAAATCGATCCAGTCGCTAAATCTGCAACCCTAATTGTCGAGTCTTCAGACTTGAAAGGAACAGAAATTGGGGGAGCCTTGATTCCACGCTTGATTGATGAATTGCCCATTATTGCCCTTTTGGCGACCCAAGCAGAAGGAGTGACGGTTATCAAGGATGCAGAGGAACTTAAGGTCAAGGAAACCGACCGCATTCAGGTGGTGGCTGACGCCTTAAATAGTATGGGAGCGGACATCACTCCCACAGCAGATGGAATGATTATCAGAGGGAAATCAGCCCTTCATGGTGCGGGAGTCAATACGTTTGGTGACCATCGTATCGGCATGATGACTGCTATTGCTGCCCTCTTGGTTTCTGATGGAGAGGTGGAGCTTGACCGTGCCGAAGCCATCAATACCAGCTATCCTAGCTTCTTTGATGATTTGGAGACCTTGATTCATGGCTAAGGTATTACTCGGATTTATGGGAGCTGGCAAGTCGACAATCGCTAGAGGATTGGACCCAGACTACATCGATATGGATGCCTTAATCGAGGAACGTTTGGGCATGTCCATTGCGGATTTTTTCGCTGAAAAGGGAGAAGAGGCCTTTCGTCAAGTAGAGTCAGAAGTGCTAGCTGACTTACTAAAAACGGATCACGTTGTGTCAACTGGCGGAGGGGTCGTCATTTCTCAGAGAAATCGTGACTTGCTCAAACAAAATGCTGATAATATCTATCTAAAAGCCGATTTTGAAACCCTCTACCAACGTATCGCAGCTGATAAAGACAATCGACGGCCACTTTTTCTTAACAACAGTAAGGAAGAACTAGCAGCTATTTTCCAAGAAAGACAAGCTTGGTATGAGGAAGTAGCCAGTCGGGTTCTGGATGTGACCAAGTTAAGCCCAGAGGAAATTATAGAGGAACTGAGATGAAAATTGCCTATCTAGGTCCTAAGGGATCTTTTTCGCATCATGTTGTGCAGACAGCTTTTCCTCATGAGGAATTGCAGGCTTTTGCTAATATCACAGATGTTATCAAGGCCTATGAACAGGGCTTAGTGGACTATTCTGTGGTGCCAGTTGAAAACTCCATTGAGGGTAGTGTTCATGAAAGTTTGGATTATCTTTTTCACCAGGCTCGCATTCAAGCAGTTGCAGAAATCGTTCAACCCATTCACCAGCAGCTGATGGCAGTTCCAGGTCAGTCAAAAATTGAGAAAATCTTTTCCCATCCTCAGGCTCTGGCTCAAGGAAAGAAATTCCTCGATGTGCACTATCCAGAGGCCAAAATTGAGGTAACAGCCAGTACCGCCTATGCAGCCCGCTTTATCTCGGAACATCCAGACCAGCCATACGCAGCCATTGCTCCTAAAAGTTCAGCTGAAGAATATGGCTTGGAATTAATTGCTGAGGATATTCAAGAAATGGAAGCCAATTTCACACGTTTTTGGGTGTTAGGGGCAGAGATACCGAAGATTCCTTTGAACTCACAAGCTGAAAAAATGAGTTTGGCCTTGACCTTACCAGACAACCTACCTGGTGCTCTTTACAAGGCACTTTCGACTTTTGCTTGGAGAGGGATTGACTTAACAAAGATTGAGAGTCGCCCCCTAAAAACAGCCTTGGGAGAATACTTTTTCATTATTGATGTGGACTATAGTGACAAAAAACTGGTTCATTTTGCCAGACAAGAACTAGAAGCCATTGGAATCCAGCACAAGATACTGGGAACCTATCCGATTTTTACCATAACTGATTTAGAAAAGGAGAGTCAATGAGCAAAGAAAATCCTTTAAGTCATCACGAGCAGTTACGTTATGACTATCTCTTCAAAAATATTCATTATCTCAACGACCGTGAACGGAGGGAGTTTGACTATCTGCAGCAAAAAATGACAGGTCCCAAGTCTGAAGTTCACCATTTCTATCAAGAAGAAAAAGAAGAAACTTGGGGTAGAGATATTGATCTTCCGACTTATGGCAGTAGAAGTCGATCTAAGAGACGTGAAAAGGTAGCTCCTCTGCCTAAAGTCAAAAAGAAAAAAAGAAGAATTCGCTTCAAACGAATACTGACTTGGTTCTTGCTGTTGATTACATGTGTGGCTGCAGGGATGATTTTCATGTTTCTTCGAGGGTTCCAGTCAGCGGCCAATCCAACAAATAAGCCAGCTGATGCCAAGGCAGCTCAAGTAGAGGTCTTTAACGGTCAGGATACCAAAGACGGTGTGAATATCCTAGTCATGGGGACAGATGGCCGTATCGGTCAAAATAGTGCAGAAACCCGTACTGACACGATCATGGTACTGAATGTCAGTGGATCGGATAAGAAGATCAAACTAGTCAGCTTTATGCGTGACAACTTAGTTTATATCGACGGGTACAGTAAGATTGTAAATGGCCAGAAACAGACGGATAACAAACTAAATGTTGCTTATGAACTTGGGGAACAAGAAGGGCAAAAAGGGGCTGAAATGGTCCGCAAGGTTCTAAAAGACAACTTTGATTTGGATATTAAGTACTATGCCCTAGTTGACTTCCAGGCCTTTGCAACAGCTATTGATACCCTCTTCCCTGACGGAGTAACGATTGATGCCCAATTCTCAACATTGAATGGTCAACCTTTGACAGAAGCCACAGTTGGAGACGACCTTCATGCAACAGAGACAGAGTCCCCAACTCAAACCATCAAAGTTGGAAAACAGCAAATGAATGGATCCACCTTGCTGAACTATGCTCGCTTCCGTGATGATGATGAGGGAGACTATGGCCGTACCAAACGTCAGCAACAAGTCATGTCAGCAGTTCTTGAGCAAATCAAAGATCCAACCAAACTCTTCACAGGTTCTGAGGCACTTGGAAAAGTCTTTGGCATGACATCAACAAATCTACCGTATAGCTTCTTGTTGACCAATGGATTATCTGTCCTAGAAGGTGCTCAAAATGGAATTGAAAGACTCACAGTACCAGAACTTGGTGACTGGGTAGATGCTTATGATGTCTATGGAGGGCAAGGACTTCTTGTCGATCAAAATAAATACCAAACCAAACTCGCTCAAATGGGGATGAGATAAGAGGCGATAAATGAAAATCAAAGTTTGATTCACTAGTGAAATGGTGGTCTGAGCTTTGGTTTTTCTTACTATCTGATAGATTTTTAAGGCTTTTTTATGGTATAATAAAATGATATAACTCGTTATTGGACAGAAGAGGAGAGATATGAGTGATTTGAAAGCGATTCAGGCTCGTAGCCTGGAAATGGCTGAATATTTTGTCGCGTTTTGTAAAGAACATGATTTGTTATGCTACCTCTGTGGTGGAGGAGCTATTGGCGCCCTTCGTAATAAGGGTTTCATTCCTTGGGATGATGACTTAGACTTTTTCATGCCGCGTAAGGACTATGAAAAATTAGCAGAACTGTGGCCCCGTTATGCAGATGAGCGTTATTTCTTGTCAAAGAGCAAGAAGGATTTTGTAGACCGTAACCTTTTTATTACCATTCGTGACAAGGAAACCACCTGTATCAAGCCTTATCAGAAAGATTTGGATTTGCCCCACGGTTTGGCTTTGGATGTTTTACCTTTGGATTATTATCCTAAAAATCCGGCTGAGCGTAAGAAACAGATTCGTTGGGCCTTGATTTATTCACTCTTTTGCGCCCAAACCATCCCAGAAAAGCATGGTGCAGTCATGAAATGGGGAAGTCGCATCTTACTCGGTTTGACTTCTAAATCTCTACGTTATCGCATTTGGAAAAAAGCTGAAAAAGAAATGACCAAGTATGGTCTAGCTGAGAGCGATGGAATTACGGAATTATGCTCAGGTCCCGGCTACATGCGAAACAAATACCCGATCGCATCCTTTGAAGACAATCTTTTCTTGCCATTTGAAGGAACTGAGATGCCTATTCCAGTTGGCTACGATGCTTATCTCAGCACTGCTTTTGGGGACTATATGACACCGCCACCAGCAGACAAGCAAGTACCGCATCATGATGCTGTCATAGCTGATATGGATAAGTCTTATACAGAATACAAGGGAGAATATGGAGCATGATGGGAGAAAAAATAAGCGTTATCGTTCCGGTCTACAATGTAGAAGCCTATCTGGAGCGATGTGTGGAGTCGATTCTTCAACAGACTTATGCCCATTTTGAGTTAATCTTAATCAACGATGGTTCTACTGATTCCAGCGGACAGATCTGTGATCACTTAGCATCTCAGTATGGGAATATCAAGGCTCATCATATCGAAAATGCTGGTGTTTCAAATGCTAGAAATATGGGAATTCAGCTAGCGACGGGTTCTTGGGTTACCTTTATTGATAGCGATGATTTCGTTACCCAGGATTACCTAGCTACTTTAGCTAGTGCAGTTGAGGGGTTGAATGTAGGCTTTGTTATTGCTCCTCTGCACCATATTAAAAATGGCGTTGTAACAGACCTACCTCCACATTCTGGAAAAACAGAACTCTGGTCAACAGAAGAAACCATGAAGGAACTACTGATGACCACCAGAACGTCATTTTTTCCAGTTGCAAAACTGTTTAAGAGAGACCTGCTTGCGGATGAAAAGTTTAATACAAATTATCACCTAGCTGAAGATGCCTTATTTTTAACTGAATTGCTACTAAAGACAAGATGCAGTAGCGTATTTATTGACAAGCCTGTTTATTATTATGATCATCGTGAGGGAAGTGCAACAACATCTGTTAATCAGCATGTGTTTGATACGATAGAAGTTTATCAGCAAATAATTGCTCAAGTTTCACAAGTCTTTCCTAATTTAAAATATGAATTAAAAAATAGAGAATGTTGGTCGTACATCACAGTTTACGATAAAATTATCTTTACTTCAAGTGAAGAGTATCAAAAGGAGAAGGTCGAGCTGAGGACTTGGATTGTTCAGCATCGACGCGAAATATGGAAGGATGCTTATTTCACTACTTTTCGCAAGGTAGCGATCCTTTCACTTGTCATTTCTCCATGGCTATATAAGAAAATTGTTGGATTAAAAAACTAATATCATGAGAAGGAGTTGAAAATGAATTTTTCAAAAATGGATGAATACTTTGAAAAATCAAAACCATGGATTGCGTATCTATTTGTTTTCATTTCGATTTTAAGTATGAGTTCACTGGTTTATAAGATAGCAAATCCCCTCTACAAGGGATTGTCCGCGATTGTAGTGCTTTATATTTGCTATACCTTATTGTTTAAGTGGAAAGAAATCACAGTAGATCGCAAATTTCTATCCTTATTTGGACTCTTAGCTGGAAGTCACCTGCTATCTGCTGTCTTCAATCGCTCTGGACATCTGATTGGAAATGTGATTGAAATTCTCTTCATGGTAACCTATGTTTTATTATTTACCATGTTACAATCAGGGCAACTTAAAAAATTATTTGACTGGATTGCATATACGGTTCAAATTGTATCTTTTTCTTCAGCAATTTTTGCGTTTGGTTTATTGATAAGTAGAGTCCTCATCCTATTTAAGATTGGTGAACAATCTTATTACTATGGTGTCATGAATGGACGTCTGTGGGGGATTGTCAATCCAAATGCTAGTGCAATATTTTCATACATTAGCATTATTTTGGCTATGTATTTGATCCATAAAGGAAGTAAATATTCTGTTTATCTTAAACTGAATAATGTGATTCAATTCGTTTACTTCGCTACGATGCAAAGTCGAGGAGCCTTACTTTCTTTACTTCTCATGATTGGACTCTATAGTTTCTTTGCTACTAGAGGAAGTATCGTTAAACGATTCCTCACTTTTATTGTTGCTGGTTTGCTGATTACTGCAACTAATATTGGATTAAGCTATGCAACTTCAATTTATATCTTATCTGAAACTGCGACTGTCTTAGATTTAAACAAAGGACAGTCCTACGCTGAGACAGATTCATCTGTCACTAAGAAGAACGGTGAACTCCATCTGATCGAAACAACACCAAGTGGTAGAACCTATATTTGGAAAAATGCCATCAAGATGGGAAGTACAAAACCAATTTTTGGTTATGGTGTACGAAATGTTCCAGATTACTATACAGAATATTTCAGTAAATTTGAGATTCAAAACTCCCTTATCGGTGGGAATTTCCATAACATTTTTGTGACCATATTTGTCAGTTCGGGAGTTCTAGGTTTGGTATCCTTCCTTCTTGTACTGGCTTATGTCATCAAGCGCTTTTTAACGTATTTGATTGTTTCAAAGAAAAATACTGATAAATTGATCATGATCCTTTTCTTCGGTATCTTGTTTGGTCAATTATTTGAAAGTCAGATTATGTATTCAACCAACTTTATTAATATCATCTTCTGGCTAGCGATTGGCTATGGACTCGTAGTCTGCAAACGGGATGAAGGAGTTCGGTACCAAGAAGTAACAGATGTCAATGAAATTCAAGAGATGGAACTTGGAATCATGGAGTATATTCATGAAGTTTGTCAGAAAATTGGGGTTAAGTATTTCTTAGCATATGGAAGTCTAATTGGTGCTGTTCGCCATCAAGGATTTATCCCTTGGGATGATGACATGGATATCTGCATGTTACGAGAAGATTATGAAAAATTGCAAGACTACCTTATCGCTAACCCTGATGAACGTTACGAGGTCATGTCTTATAAAAACAATCTCAACTATGTCTATCCCTTCATGAAAGTGCAGGATAACCATACCTACTTGCTCGAAGAAGATGTACGAATTGATTCAAATATGGGAATCTATGTGGATATTTTCCCTGTAGATGGCTACGAGGATGACGTAGAATTTAAAAACAAGATGACGAAACTGATAAAGAAACGTCAATTGAGTTGCTACACCTTTAAAGGCATTACCAATACGAAAAGTGTACTGAATTCACTGCTACGCTATGTGTCAGTTATTATTTTCTATTTCACCAATACGAACAAATACGTTGCCCAGATTGAAGAACTTGCAAAATCCCGTAAAGTCTCAGATTATGAGCAAGTGGATTATCTTATCTACAAGGATATGAACAAACCAGTGTGGAGACGTGAATGGCTGGAACAAGTTACTACTGGAACATTTGAAGGTAAGGAATTTACCATTCCAAAACACTACCATGAAATTTTGACCTCAGACTACGGAGACTATATGCAATTGCCACCGGTTGAACAAAGAGTATCTCATCATGATTTTAAATTATGGAAGATTGTTAAAAGGTCTAAATGACGGGATTGAAATTAAGAAACGTTTAAAAATATAGTCAAATTTAGGAGAATAAAACCTATGTCTGAAAGAACTTTAACTCTTGAAGAAATCAAGCAAGTAGAATTGGATATTTTAAAGTATCTACATGAGCTTTGTGAACAACATCAAATCAAATACTTTATTGATTTTGGAACCTTACTAGGAGCTGTACGCCATAAAGGATTCATCCCTTGGGATGATGATACAGATATTTCCTTAGCGCGTGATGAATTTGAAAAACTGTATAAGGTTTTACAAAATGAAAATCATCCCTACTATAAATTGATTTCATTCAGAGAAACAAAGGGATATCCATACAGTTATATGAGAGTCTATGATGTAAGGACACGTCGAGATGCTAACCTCGTAGACCCAATGGTCGTATTGGGAACTTGCGTTGACATTTTTCCATATGATGGTGTCGTAACACAAGAAAGTGACCGTAAGAAAATGAAACTCTACAAATATTTCGTTCGCCTTTCTTCTTTGAATTTTAAAGGGATCAAGTCTGAGAATGGTGGACTTAAAAACCTCCCTCGTTATATGGGATCAGCTATTTTCCGCTTAACTTCTCCACAGCTATGGAATCAAAAATTAGAGAGTCTTGCTTTGAAGTATAGTGTAGATCAAGCAACAGATCTTACTTGTACTATCTATGACCCTTATTATCCAAATGGTATAAAAAAAGAATGGCTCTATGATTTGATTGATATGCCTTATGAAAACATTGTGGTCAAGGTTCCGAGAAGGTACCATGAAGTACTTGTCTACGAATTTGGAGAAAACTATATGACTCCACCCCCTATTGAGCAGCAAGTCCCAGGAGGGGATAAAAACTACTGGATTGATTAGATTAGTAAAAGTTGCTTATTGTTAAGATAAAGGAGTTTTCAAGATGAAAAATAAATGGTTATTAAAATCAGTTAGATATAGTGTTCTCGCATTCTTTCTATTACTGATTCAGTTATCGCAAGGAGTAGATGCAGATACTATCTCTGCAGGTTCGGGCAATCGTATCCATTTCATAAATACTAAAGCAAAATCTGGAAGTGATGCCATCCTTCTGGAAAGTAATGGTCATTATGCTTTGATTGATATGGGAGAAGACTATGATTTCCCTGATGGGAGTGACCCACGCTATCCAAGCCGCTGGGGAATTTCCATGAGAAATAATCAAGTATTGGAAGATCGCTTGATTCGCCACCTGGATCAAATAGGTGTAAAAAAATTAGATTTTATTCTAGGAACTCATGTCCATAGTGACCATATTGGTGGAGCGGATGAAATACTCAATCGATATCAAGTCGGTAAGTTTTATTTGAAAAAATATTCAGATGATCGGATCACCTCACACTGGGGACTTTGGGATAATCTTTTTAATTATGATAATGCTTTGAGAGCGGCTCAAAAACGAGGGGTTACTCTTATTCAGAATATTACAGATGAGGATAGTCACTTTAAATTAGGTGATATGGATATCCAACTCTATAACTATAAGAATGAATATGATGCTGATGGGAATCTGAAAAAAGTTCGAGATGATAACTCCAACTCCATTGTTTCAGTAGTGACTGTGGCAGGAAAGAGAATCTATCTTGGTGGAGATTTGGATAATGCCGAAGGAGCAGAAGATAAGTTAGGTCCAGTTATCGGCAAGGTTGATATGATGAAATGGAACCATCATTATGATGCGACAATTTCAAATACGATTAATTTCCTTGAAAACTTATCACCAAAAATGATTATTCAGACAACTGGTGGAGATATTAATGTTGCTTCAACCAGAGAATACCTTCAGAAGAAAAATATTCAGGTTCTTCATGCTGCGAGCCAAACTCAAGATGCTACCGTTTTTGATATTAGCGATAAAGGATTTGCTAATGTTTCAAATACCTTCCCTGATATCCCTGTAGTTGACGAAAAATGGTATCAAGAAGATGGTTATTGGAAATATCGTTTGACTGACGGAGAAATGGCTATCGGCTGGAGAGAGATTGGCGGAGCCACTTATTTCTTTAACGGAAAAGGACAAATGCAAGCAGGTCGCTGGCTTCATCTTAACGACGACTGGGGAGAAAATGCCAAAGGGAATGATTACTATCTGAACCAAAATGGTAAAATGCAAACTGGTGGTTGGTTCAAACTAGATGACTCTTGGTATTATATCCAATCAAATGGTGCTAGACGATTTAGCGAGCTCTCTGAAATTGGAGGGAAAAAGTATCTATTTGCGGCAGATGGGAAGATGCTAACAGGACATCAAGTCTATAATGGCAAGAAGATGTTCTTTAGCGAAAGTGGTGCACTCCAAGCAGCAGGTAAGCCTTCAACTTGGCAAAAGATTGATTCAGATTGGTATTTCTATGATGAGGATGGGCTAAAGACTGTCGGTAAAAAGAATATTAATGGAAGCACGTACTACTTTAATCAAGAAGGTGTCATGCAAACTGGCTGGACCTTTGTTGATGGTCACTGGAACTATTTTGCAAGTTCTGGAGCTATGAAAACTGGCTGGGTCAAGGATCAGGAAACATGGTATTATCTGGATAAAGATGGCATCATGTTAACTGGCAGACAAGATATCAATGGTGTTCGTTACTATTTGAATGCTAGTGGTGCCATGCAAACAGGCTGGGCCTTTGTTGATGGTCACTGGAACTATTTTGCAAGTTCTGGAGCTATGAAAACTGGTTGGATCAAGGATCAGGAAACATGGTATTATTTGGATAAAGATGGCATCATGTTAACTGGAAGCCAGGATATCAATGGTGTCCGTTACTATTTGAATGCCAGTGGTGCCATGCAAACAGGCTGGGCCTTGATTGATGGTCACTGGAACTATTTTGCAAGTTCTGGAGTTATGAAAACTGGTTGGTTGAAAGATAATGAATCATGGTATTATTTGGATCCAGAAACAGGTATCATGGCTGTAGGCTCTAAAGAAATTGACGGTAAGAACTATTTCTTCAGCTCTGCAGGTACTATGCAAGTTGGATGGCAGTGGTCAAATGATTCTTGGCATTATTACGCTACGTCTGGCGCAGTCCAAACTGGTTGGTTGAAAGATGGTGATGCTTGGTACTATCTTGAAGGAAAAGAAGGCATTATGCTGGTCGGCCTTCATCAAGTAGATGGTAAGCAATATTACTTTAGCAGATCTGGAGCCATGCAAACAGGCTGGAAATGGTTTGATAATCATTACCGTTACTTTGAATCAAACGGTGCCATGAAAACTGGTTGGATAAAAGACAAAGGCGTTTGGTATTATCTAAATCCTGAAGATGGTATCATGTTGGTTGGTCTTCATAAAGTAAATGGTGATCATTATTACTTTGATGAATCAGGAGCTATGCAAACGGGTTGGAAACAGCTTGATGGTAATTGGTACTATTTCCAAGCTGATGGTTCTTTATTGAAGAACGCAACAACACCTGATGGTTACAAAGTAAACGAAGAAGGTATCTGGAAACAGGCTGTTGCTGCTGTAAATAGCGAGGCAGTTAAGCCAGAACAGAAACAAGAAGCTAATTCCTCTATTGTTGAACAACCTAAACAAGATTCAAACCTAGAAGCCAACGCTTCTGAAAAGAAGGAAAAAGAATAAAGAAGAAATCCCCTACTGGCAACTAATTTATCAGTAGGGGATTTTTTAATTTCGTTTTAATTTAGCAAGTACAAGGTTCAGTGCATAGTGGAGTGTTTTGTCTTTGGCGATAAAGAGGGCCAAGAGATAATAGATACCACAAGTTGCTACGGTAGAAAGAACCATGAGAATCATATTGAAGTTTACTGTGTAGGAATTGATTTGGAAAATCATCTTGAAAATATAGAAGATTGGGATAAAACCAAGGGATATGAAGCTATAACGTGTTAAGGTTATAAAAATTTCTTTTAAACTAATCAGTTGATGTTTCTTGATAAAATGAATTTCAAGTAAAACGACGATAGTTTCTGCGATAATGGTCGTAGCGATGTAATACTCAGGTGCAAAAATATTATTGAAATACAAGATGCTATTTAATAGTATATTGGCGCCACCACCAAGGAAGTAGAAGGCAGTTAAGCGATTTTCATGGTCGTTGATAAAGATAATCTGTTTACCAAGAATCAATTCAATAGCCCAGATGATGGTGCGAAAAGCGAAGACGCTAGTTACGATACCCGCTTCAAGATATTTTTCAGAAGAATAAATAACAGTTGCGTACCGTCCCAATATCATAATCCCGATACTAGTTGGAACCATAAGGAAATAGAATAAGGATGCCGCTTGATTCACGAGATAATTATAGGACTTGTAATCCTTTTTACCAAGATAGTAGCCGAGGCGTGGAATACTGACGTTGATAGCTCCACTCAAGACACTGGCAATCAGCATGACGATACTATAGGCAATTGTATAATAGGAAATATAGTTTTCATCCGGTCCCTTGGTGATAAACATTCTATCTAGCAAGGTATAAAGCATATTAGCGTTTGCTAAGAGAAGCATAGTGAAGAGCGGTTTAGAAGCTTTAGCTAATTCGACGAATCCAATTTTAACAAAAGAAACTTCCCTCTTAATCCAAAGAAAACTGAGCAGGTAGTTGAGGATAGTGGTCGCTGTCATAACGATAGCATAAGGAACGATATCATCTGCCGTTTTAACGAAGGCGAAGATAGCGACCAGCATGGTAATTCGAATAATTAACGTTTTGTAGAGGATGAAGGCATAGTTTTCATAAGCCTCGTTCATCCATTCGATATTGAGAAATTGGAAGAGTGCTTGGGCCCCTAGGATGTAGTAGAGGACTTTCAGATTCTCAATGCTGGTGTCAAAGAAGATAATGAGGAAGTAGATACCAGTGGTCAGGAGAGAGGTAAAAACCGAGATATAAAACAACTTAGAAAAGACGTAGTTGATTTTATTCTTGTCATCCTTGACCTTACTGATAGCTCGAATCCCGTAGTTGTATATCCCAAAGGCAGCTAGTGGAATAACAAAGCTAGCCCAGGTATTGGCCGTATTGAAATAACCGTAATTGGATTTGCTGAGAATCCGCGTCAGATAAGGGTTGGTTATCAGTGGAAAAACGATATTGAGAATATTGACCAGCAGGCTGGCCAAGGCATTTACTTTTATATTTTTCATTGAACTTTCTTTCTTAAATCTAAAATCATCTCTAGTATTATATCACATTCTCGCTTCATTCTTTTGATAAAATCGTAAAAATCTAGTATAATAGATAGACTGAAAGTATGAGGTTACTAGATATGAAGATGAAACAAATTAGTGATACAACACTGAAAATCACGATGACTTTAGATGATTTGATGGATCGGGGGATGGAGATTGCAGACTTTCTCGTTCCTCAGGAAAAAACCGAAGAGTTTTTCTATGCTATTTTAGATGAATTAGAGATGCCAGACAATTTCTTGGATAGTGGTATGCTGAGTTTCCGTGTGACGCCAAAACCTGATAAGGTCGACGTCTTTGTGACCAAGTCCAAGATTGACCAAAATTTAGATTTTGAGGATCTGGCGGACCTACCAGATATGGAAGAATTAGCCCAAATGTCGCCGGATGAATTTCTCAAAACCTTGGAAAAGAGCATTGCAGACAAGACCAAGGACGATATTGAAGCTATCCAATCTCTAGAGCAGGTTGAAGCAAAGGAAGAAGAGCAAGAGCAAACAGAAACGGAGACTGAGAGTAAGAAAGAACCTTATATCTACTATATCCTGCGTTTTACAAGTCTTGCTGACTTGGTTGCTTTTGCAAAGACGGTTAACTACCAGATGGAAACATCTGAACTCTATAAGATGAATGGACACTATTATTTGGCAATCTTAGTCGATGTAGAAAATCATCCAAGTCCATATCCAGCCTGGCTCTTGGCTCGTATGCGTGAATTTGCAGACGACAGTGACATCAGTCGTTCAATCTTACAAGAGTATGGGCAAATCTTGATCAATCACGATGCAGTTCTCGGTCTGCAAAAGATTGGTTCATAGTTTTTAGAAATCAATTTTTACTTATCAGAAAAGGCGAATCAGATGATTCGTTTTTTCTTTTCTAGACTGAAATAGTGATTTACTATATTAGGAATTTTCACAAAATTCTGTTATAATGGCTATATCAGAAAATTTCTAGGAGACAAACATGACAGTTAAAATTGCTTTACTTGGATTTGGTACCGTTGCAAGTGGTGTACCATTCCTCCTAAAGGAAAATGGAGAAAAAATCTTCCAATCAGCTCATTCAGAGATTGAAGTAGCCAAGGTATTGGTCAAGGATGAAGACGAAAAGAATCGCTTGCTTGCTGCAGGGAATGACTTTAACTTTGTAACCAATGTAGATGATATTTTATCAGACAAAGATGTTACCATCGTAGTGGAATTGATGGGGCGTATCGAGCCAGCTAAAACCTTTATCACTCGTGCCTTGGAAGCTGGAAAACACGTTGTTACAGCGAACAAGGACCTTTTGGCTGTCCATGGCGCAGAATTGCTAGAAATCGCTAAAGAGCATAATGTGGCACTATACTACGAAGCAGCAGTAGCTGGTGGGATTCCAATTCTTCGTACGTTGGCAAATTCGCTGGCTTCTGACAAAATCACTCGTGTCCTTGGCGTCGTTAACGGAACTTCTAACTTCATGATGACTAAAATGGTCGAAGAAGGCTGGTCTTATGATGACGCTTTGGCTGAAGCTCAAAGACTTGGATTTGCAGAAAGTGACCCAACAAATGACGTGGATGGGATTGACGCAGCTTATAAGATGGTGATTTTGAGCCAATTTGCTTTTGGCATGAAGGTTGCCTTTGACGATGTAGCCCACAAGGGAATCCGCAACATCACACCAGAAGACGTAGCTGTTGCCCAAAATCTCGGCTATGTAGTGAAATTGGTAGGTTCTATCGAGGAAACTCCTTCAGGTATTGCTGCGGAAGTAACTCCAACCTTCCTTCCTAAAGCACATCCACTTGCCAGTGTGAATGGGGTAATGAACGCTGTTTTTGTAGAATCTATTGGTATCGGTGAGTCTATGTACTACGGACCAGGTGCTGGTCAAAAACCAACTGCAACGAGTGTTGTAGCGGACATTGTCCGTATCGTTCGTCGCTTGAATGATGGCACCATTGGCAAAGACTTCAACGAATATAGCCGTGAACTTGTCTTGGCAAATCCAGAAGATGTCAAAGCCAATTATTACTTCTCAATCTTGGCCCCAGACTCAAAAGGTCAGGTCTTGAAACTAGCTGAAATCTTTAATGCTCAAGATATTTCCTTCAAGCAAATCCTCCAAGATGGCAAAGAGGGTGACAAGGCGCGTGTAGTGATTATTACTCATAAGATCAATAAAGCACAACTTGAGAATGTTTCAGCTGAGTTGGCCAAAGCTTCAGAATTTGACCTCTTGAATACCTTCAAGGTGTTAGGAGAATAGGATGAAGATTATTGTACCTGCAACCAGTGCCAATATCGGGCCAGGTTTTGATTCGGTCGGTGTAGCTGTTACCAAGTATCTTCAAATTGAGGTCTGTGAAGAACGAGATGAGTGGCTGATTGAACACCAGATTGGCAAATGGATTCCACATGACGAGCGTAACCTTTTGCTTAAGATTGCCTTGCAAATTGCGCCTGATTTGCAACCGAGACGCTTGAAAATGATCAGTGATGTTCCCCTGGCGCGTGGTTTGGGTTCTTCTAGCTCGGTTATCGTTGCTGGGATTGAACTGGCCAACCAACTGGGCAAGCTCAACTTATCTGACCATGACAAATTGCAGCTGGCGACCAAGATTGAAGGACATCCTGACAATGTGGCTCCAGCTATTTATGGTAAACTCGTTATTGCAAGTTCCGTTGAAGGGCAAGTCTCTGCTATCGTGGCTGACTTCCCAGAATGTGATTTTTTAGCTTATATTCCTAACTATGAATTGCGTACTCGTGACAGCCGCGGTGTCTTGCCTAAGAAATTGTCCTACAAGGAAGCTGTTGCAGCTAGTTCTATCGCCAATGTGGCGGTTGCAGCCTTGTTAGCAGGAGATATGGTGACAGCTGGCCAAGCGATTGAGGGAGACCTTTTCCACGAGCGTTACCGTCAGGACTTGGTGAGAGAATTTGCGACGATTAAGCAAGTAGCCAAGGAAAATGGAGCTTATGCGACCTACCTCTCTGGTGCTGGACCGACAGTTATGGTTCTGGCTTCTCATGACAAGATGCCTACGATTAAAGCTGAATTGCAAAAGCAGTCTTTCAAAGGGAAATTGCATGACCTAAAAGTTGATACCCAAGGTGTCCGTGTCGAAGCAAAATAAAGAATAGAAGATAGGATGGGGAAATTCTCGACCAGAGGGCTTCCTATCCTTTTTTTGAAAAGAAGTCTAGTCAAAGAACTTGATAAAGGAGAAACAAAGATGGCAGAAATTTATCTAGCAGGTGGTTGTTTTTGGGGCTTAGAGGAATATTTTTCCCGAATTTCGGGAGTGCTAGCTACCAGTGTCGGCTACGCTAATGGCCAAGTCGAAACAACCAATTATCAGCTACTCAAGGAAACAGACCATGCAGAAACGGTTCAAGTGATTTACGATGAGAAGGCAGTGTCACTTCGAGAAATTTTGCTTTATTATCTCCGTGTCATTGATCCCTTGTCTATTAACCAGCAGGGGAATGACCGTGGTCGCCAATATCGTACTGGTATTTATTACCAAGATGAAGTAGATCTGCCAGCTATCTATACAGTGGTGCGGGAGCAGGAGCGTATGTTGGGTCGAAAGATTGCAGTAGAAGTGGAGAAACTTCGCCACTACATTCTGGCAGAAGACTACCACCAAGACTATCTTAAGAAGAATCCTTCTGGTTACTGTCATATCGATGTGACAGATGCTGAGAAGCCATTGATTGATGCAGCAAACTATGAAAAGCCTAGTCAAGAGGTGTTAAAGGAAAGCTTAACTGAAGAGTCCTATCGTGTTACCCAAGAAGCTGCCACAGAGGCTCCATTTAGTAATGCCTATGACCAAACCTTTGAAGAAGGGATTTATGTAGATATCACGACTGGCGAGCCACTCTTTTTCGCCAAGGATAAGTTTGCTTCAGGTTGTGGTTGGCCAAGCTTTAGCCGTCCGATTTCTAAGGAATTGATTCATTATTACAAGGACCTGGGCCATGGAATGGAGCGAATCGAGGTTCGTTCTCGGTCAGGCAATGCTCACTTGGGTCATGTTTTCACAGATGGTCCTCAGGAATTAGGTGGCCTGCGTTACTGTATTAATTCTGCCTCCTTGCGCTTTGTAGCCAAGGATGAGATGGAAGAAGCAGGATATGGCTATCTATTACCTTATTTAAACAAATAAAACAGAGAGGGTGGGCGCTTCCCATTTTCTTCATTTCCAGAATAAGAATAGAAAGGATCTATGAAACACTTACTATCTTACTTCAAACCCTATATCAAAGAATCCATTTTAGCTCCCTTATTCAAGTTACTAGAAGCTGTTTTTGAGCTCTTGGTTCCCATGGTGATTGCTGGGATTGTTGACCAGTCCTTGCCTCAGAGAGATCAAGGACATCTCTGGATGCAGATTGGCTTACTCCTTATCTTTGCAGTGATTGGCGTTTTCGTAGCCTTGGTAGCCCAGTTTTACTCAGCCAAGGCAGCGGTAGGTTTTGCCAAGGAATTGACAAACGACCTCTATCGTCATATTCTTTCTTTACCCAAGGACAGCAGAGACCGTTTGACAACTTCTAGCTTAGTCACCCGCTTGACTTCGGATACCTACCAGATTCAGACTGGGATCAATCAATTCCTGCGCCTCTTTTTGCGAGCGCCCATTATCGTTTTTGGGGCTATCTTTATGGCCTATCGCATCTCGGCTGAGCTAACTTTCTGGTTTTTGGTTATGGTTGTCATTTTGACGATTGTCATTGTCGGTCTCTCTCGACTGGTCAATCCACTCTACAGTAGTCTCAGAAAGAAAACGGATCAGCTGGTTCAGGAAACGCGTCAGCAATTACAAGGCATGCGAGTTATTCGTGCTTTTGGTCAGGAAAAAGGAGAGTTGCAGATTTTTCAAACCCTTAACCAAGTTTATGCTAGATTGCAAGAAAAGACGGGTTTCTGGTCTAGTTTGTTAACACCTCTGACCTATCTGATTGTCAATGGGACCCTCCTTGTCGTCATCTGGCAGGGCTATATCTCAATTCAAGGAGGCTTGCTTAGTCAAGGTGCCCTCATTGCCCTTATCAACTACCTCTTGCAGATCTTGGTGGAATTGGTCAAGCTTGCTATGTTGATCAATTCTCTCAATCAATCCTATATCTCAGCCAAGCGAATCGAGGAAGTCTTTGCTGAGGCTCCAGAAGATATCCATTCGGAGTTAGAACAAAAGCAAGTTGCCAGTAATCAGGTTTTACAAGTCCAAGAATTGACTTTTACCTATCCTGATGCGGCTCAGCCTTCTCTGAGAAACATTTCCTTTGATATGACTCAAGGACAAATCCTTGGTATCATTGGGGGAACAGGTTCTGGTAAGTCAAGCTTGGTGCAAGTCTTACTTGGTCTTTATCCAGCAGATAAGGGAAGCATTGACCTTTATCGAGATGGACGTAGTCCTCTTAATTTGGAGCAGTGGCGGTCTTGGATTGCCTATGTGCCTCAAAAAGTAGAACTATTTAAGGGAACTATTCGTTCCAACTTGACTCTAGGTTTACATCAAGAAGTACCTGACCAAGAACTCTGGCAGGCCTTGGAGATTGCGCAAGCTAAGGATTTTGTCAGTGAAAAGGAAGGACTTTTGGATGCTACTGTTGGGGCAGGAGGTCGAAATTTCTCAGGTGGACAAAAACAACGTCTGTCGATTGCTCGATCAGTCCTGCGCCAAGCTCCATTTCTCATCCTAGATGATGCGACCTCGGCCCTCGACACCATTACCGAGTCCAAGCTCTTGAAAGCTATCCGCGAAAACTTACCAACCACGAGCTTGATCTTGATTTCTCAACGAACCTCGACTTTACAGATGGCTGACCAGATTCTCCTCTTGGAAAAAGGTGAGCTTCTAGCTGTCGGCAAGCATGAGGACTTGATGAAGACTAGTCAAGTCTATCGTGAAATCAATGCATCCCAACATGGAAAGGAGGACTAGAATGAAACGACAAACTGCAAACCAGACGCTCAAACGTTTAGCCGTAGATTTAGCAAGCCATCCCTTCCTCCTTTTCCTAGCCTTTCTAGGAACTATTGCCCAAGTTGGCTTATCAATTTACCTACCTATTCTGATTGGGCAGGTCATTGACCAAGTCTTGGTGGCTGGTTCATCACCAGTTTTTTGGCAGATTTTTCTCCAGATGATCTTGGTAGTCATAGGAAATACTCTGGTACAATGGGCCAATCCTCTTCTTTATAATCGCCTAATCTTCTCATATACTAGAGACTTGCGAGAGCGAATAATCCATAAGCTCCATCGTTTGCCGATTGCCTTTGTAGATAGGCAAGGAAGTGGAGAGATGGTCAGTCGTGTGACCACGGACATAGAGCAGTTGGCAGTTGGCTTGACCATGATTTTTAACCAATTTTTCATTGGTGTCTTGATGATTTTGGTTAGTATTCTGGCCATGCTCCAAATTCATCTCCTCATGACCCTCTTGGTCTTGCTGTTGACGCCACTATCCATGGTGATTTCACGCTTTATTGCCAAACGGTCCTATCATCTCTTCCAGAAGCAAACAGAGACCAGGGGAATTCAGACTCAGTTGATTGAAGAATCGCTTAGCCAGCAAACTATTATCCAGTCTTTCAATGCTCAGACAGAGTTTATCCAAAGACTGCATGAGGCGAATGCCAACTACGCAGGCTATTCTCAGTCAGCCATCTTTTATTCATCAACGGTCAATCCTTCGACTCGCTTTGTCAATGCACTCATTTATGCGCTTTTAGCTGGAGTGGGAGCCTATCGTATCATGATGGGATCCACCTTGACCATCGGGCGTTTAGTGACTTTTTTGAACTATGTTCAGCAGTACACTAAGCCCTTTAACGATATTTCTTCTGTTCTAGCCGAATTGCAAAGTGCTCTCGCTTGTGCAGAGCGTGTCTATGCTGTCTTAGAAAGTACAGAGGTGGCTGAAACAGGTAAGGAAATCTTGACCAGTGACCAAGTACAGGGAGCCATTTCCTTTAAGCATGTTTCTTTTGGCTACAATCCTGAAAGGATCTTGATTAAGGACTTATCCATCGATATCCCAGCTGGTAGCAAGGTAGCCATTGTTGGTCCGACAGGTGCTGGTAAGTCAACTCTTATCAATCTCCTCATGCGTTTTTATCCTATTAACTCGGGAGATATCTTGCTAGACGGTCGTTCCATTTACGACTATACCCGAGCGTCATTGAGACAGCAGTTTGGCATGGTGCTCCAAGAAACCTGGCTCAAGCAAGGAACCGTTCATGACAATATTGCCTTTGGAAATCCTGACGCCAGTCGGGAGCAGGTGATTGCTGCCGCCAAAGCAGCCAACGCAGACTTTTTCATCCAACAGTTGCCACAGGGATACGATACTAAGTTGGAAAATGCAGGAGAATCCCTCTCTGTTGGGCAAGCCCAGCTCTTAACTATCGCCCGAGTCTTTCTAGCTATCCCAAAGATTCTTATCTTAGACGAGGCAACTTCCTCCATCGATACAAGGACAGAAGTGCTGGTCCAGGATGCCTTTGCCAAACTCATGAAGGGGCGCACAAGCTTTATCATTGCTCACCGTTTGTCAACCATTCAGGATTCGGATTTGATTCTTGTCTTGGTGGATGGCGATATCGTGGAGCATGGAAATCATCAAGACCTCATGGCAAGAAAGGGCAAGTATTACCAAATGCAAAAAGCTTCAGCTTTTAGCTCTGAATAATCCTTTCTATTTTGCAATATTATGGAAAAAAAGTTGCCTTCGGGTGACTTTTTTGTTACAATAGCTAGAAAAAATCAGGGTCTTAGAAGGAGAAAACAATGAAAGTCTATCAGCATGTAAATCTCGTGACTTGTGACAAAAATTTCCATGTTTATTTGGGTGGTGTCTTAGCCGTTAAGGACTCTCAAATTGTCTATGCCGGTCAAGAGAAGCAAGAGATTTTAGAGCAAGCTGAGCAGATTATAGACTATCAGGGAGCCTGGATTATGCCTGGTTTGGTCAATTGCCATACCCATTCTGCTATGACAGGTTTGCGAGGGATTCGGGATGATAGCAATCTCCATGAATGGCTCAATGACTATATCTGGCCAGCAGAAGCAGGCTTTACTCCTGACATGACTACCAAGGCGGTCAAAGAGGCTCTGACAGAAATGCTCCAGTCAGGGACAACAACCTTTAACGATATGTATAATCCCAATGGTGTGTATATTGAGAGAATTTATCAGGTAGTGAAAGCATCTAAGATGCGTTGTTATTTCTCACCGACCCTCTTTTCTTCAGAGACAGAAACAACTGCTGAGACTATAAGCAGAACACGGTCCATTATATAAGAAATCTTAGGATATGAAAACCCAAATTTCAAGGTTATGGTAGCCCCTCATTCTCCCTACAGCTGTAGTAGAGACTTGCTGGAAGTAAGCTTAGATATGGCAAAAGAGCTGAATATTCCCATCCATATCCATGTGGCGGAGACCAAGGAAGAGTCAGGAATTATCCTGAAACGATACGGCAAACGCCCCCTTGCCTTTCTAGAAGAACTAGGTTACTTAGATCATCCGTCTGTCTTTGCTCACGGGGTCGAATTAAACGAGAGAGAAATTGAACGCTTGGCAACTTCTCATGTGGCTATCGCTCACAATCCTATCAGTAATCTCAAACTGGCTTCAGGAATCGCTCCAATCATCCAACTGCAAAAAGCAGAAGTAGCAGTAGGGATTGCGACAGACTCGGTTGCTTCCAATAACAATCTAGACATGTTTGAGGAAGGAAGGACAGCAGCCCTCCTTCAGAAAATGAAGAGTGGAGATGCCAGCCAATTTCCTATCGAAACAGCTCTCAAAGCTCTAACGATAGAAGGTGCTAAGGTTCTTGGAATGGAAGATCAGATAGGAAGTCTGGAAGTTGGTAAGCAGGCAGATTTTCTGGTCATTAATCCTCAAGGGAAAATCCATCTCCAACCTCAGGAAAATATGCTCTCTCACCTGGTTTATGCTGTCAAATCCAGTGATGTTGATGATGTTTATATCGCTGGAGAACAGGTGGTTAAGCAAGGCAAAGTTTTGACAGTCGAGATTTAAAAAAATTTCAAAAAAAGTTTGCAAAAATCTTGCATTCTTTTTTTGTCTATGCTATACTTATATACGGTTTGAAAAAACTGCCTAAGACAGTAGGGGAGCTCGACTCATAAAGATCCTACCGAGGACAAAACGTATCATGTAAAAAGAAGCGTATTGTACTTTCGTGTCTAGGTTTGGGCGCGTTTTTCTTTTGGAAAAATTCCCCAAGCAAAATAATTACGGAGGTGAACACACTAATGAGTGAAGCAATTATTGCTAAAAAAGCGGAACTAGTTGACGTAGTAGCTGAAAAAATGAAAGCTGCTGCATCTATCGTCGTTGTAGACGCTCGTGGTTTGACAGTTGATCAAGATACAGTTCTTCGTCGTGAGCTTCGTGGAAGCGAAGTTGAGTATAAAGTCATTAAAAACTCAATCTTGCGTCGTGCAGCTGAAAAAGCTGGTCTTGAAGATCTTGCATCAGTATTTGTTGGACCATCTGCCGTAGCATTTTCTAATGAAGATGTTATCGCACCAGCGAAAATCTTGAACGACTTTGCTAAAAACGCTGAAGCACTTGAAATCAAAGGTGGTGCAATTGAAGGCGCTGTCGCATCTAAAGAAGAAATCGTTGCTCTTGCAACTCTTCCAAACCGCGAAGGACTTCTTTCTATGCTCCTTTCTGTACTTCAAGCGCCAGTGCGCAACGTTGCTCTTGCAGTCAAAGCGGTTGCAGACAACAAAGAAGACGCAGCTTAATCTTAAGCTACGCAGCGTAGCATAGCTACGAAAAAACTATTATAATTAAAAACTTATTTGGAGGAAATAACAATGGCATTGAACATTGAAAACATTATTGCTGAAATTAAAGAAGCTTCAATCCTTGAATTGAACGACCTTGTAAAAGCTATCGAAGAAGAATTTGGTGTAACTGCAGCTGCTCCTGTAGCTGTAGCTGCAGCTGGTGCTGCTGACGCTGGTGCTGCTAAAGATTCATTTGACGTTGAATTGACAGCTGCTGGTGACAAAAAAGTTGGCGTTATCAAAGCTGTACGTGAAATCACTGGTCTTGGACTTAAAGAAGCTAAAGAACTTGTTGATGGTGCACCAGGTGTCATCAAAGAAGGCGTTCCAACTGCAGAAGCTGAAGAAATCAAAGCTAAATTGGAAGAAGCTGGAGCTTCAGTTACTCTTAAATAAGAGGCATATACCAATTAGAATTCGGAATACTATAGTATCAGCCTTTTAGAATCGTGAACACATTTTAGAAACTGATAAATTAATTTAGTTTCCTACCAAAAACCCTACCAAAAATTAATTTGGCAGGGTTTTTCTTTTTAATAAAATTATTTTGGAGAACAGTTGAATATTGTTCTCCTTTTTTTATTTTCAGGAGGGAAAATGACAAAGGAATTACAATCATCACGCTATATTGTCATTTCATTTTTAGTACGTGAAATGGGAATAGATATTGTTGAGGCCATCTCTCTTATGGCTGAATTGGAAAAAAGTGGCTTGGTTCGATTGGAATCAAGTGGAAATTTAATACTCAAAGAACTTGGAGGAGCGTTATGAAACGAATAACCGCAAATCAATATCAAACTTCAGAACGGTATTACAAATTACCTAAAATTCTTTTTGAGGATGAGAAATATATGGATATGAAACTAGAAGTAAAGGTAGCTTATTCTATTTTAAAGGATCGTTTAGAATTATCTCTCAGTCGTGGTTGGATAGATGAAGAAGGAGCGGTTTATTTAGTATTTTCTAATTCTAACCTGATGAAGCTATTAGGTTGTTCGAAGTCAAAATTACTGTCCATCAAAAAAATTCTTAAAGAATATGACTTAATTGATGAAGTCCAACAGTCTTCAAGTGAGAAAGGGAGACTAGCTAATAAGATTTATTTAGGGGAGTTGTCTTCTACCCCAGTAGCTAGTTCGAACAGGCCTAGTGTTAAAAAAAGACTATGCCAGGATGAAAATGAAGCGGCCCCCGTCTCTTATTCAGCCCCTAGTGAGACTGAAGTTAGTGAGACTAAATATAGTGAGACTGAATCTTTATTTATTGAGGATGAGGAAGAAAGGAATTCTCAACCTATTTTGAGAAGAAAAGTAGAAAAGGTCACAAAATATGATCGAGATTATATTTGGGGATTGGTACAAGATCAATTTAGACGAGAAGGTTTTTCTGAAACAGCTAGTGAAATTGCTATGACCGATTTTGAGAGAATCTATCAGTATGCTCTTGACAATGTTCGCTTTGTTAGGCGAGCTGAAGTCCTTGCTGAATTTGTGTTTAACGGCTTGTATTCTGTTTGGAATAACCATGTTAGAAAAGGAGGTGGTTAAATGTCGCCAATCGAGTGGATATTAGTTATGCTCATTGTCATTTCAAGTGGAGTGACAGTTCTGACAATGATAGTCGATAAGAAAGGGGTGGACAAGAAATGAGATTTATTGATTTATTTTCAGGTATCGGTGGTTTTAGACTTGGAATGGAAAGTGTCGGACACGAGTGTATTGGATTTTGTGAGATTGATAAATTTGCTAGAGAATCTTATAAGTCCATTTTTCAAACGGAAGGAGAAATTGAATTTCATGACATACGAGATGTTTCAGATGACGAATTTAAAAAACTTAGAGGGAAAGTCGATGTCATCTGTGGGGGATTCCCTTGTCAAGCATTTTCAATCGCAGGAAGACGATTGGGATTTGAAGATACTAGAGGAACTTTGTTCTTTGAAATTGCTCGGGCGGCCAAACAAATCCAACCACGTTTTCTTTTTCTTGAAAATGTTAAAGGCCTACTCAATCACGATAAGGGACGGACGTTCACCACAATTCTTACCACACTTGATGAGTTGGGGTTTGATGTTGAGTGGCAGGTGCTTAACAGTAAGGATTTTGGCGTTCCCCAAAACAGAGAGAGGGTGTTTATTATCGGACATTCTAGAAAGAAAGGTACCAGACTCCTATTTCCTTTCAGACGAGAAGGTCAAGCAACTAACTCTGAGACTTTGAAAGCGCTAGGAAATTTAAATCCATCAAAAAGTGGAATGAGTGGTAAAGTTTATTATTCAGAAGGTCTTGCGCCAACCTTAGTTCGTGGGAAAGGAGAAGGATTTAAAGTTGCGATTCCTTGTATGACACCAGACAGATTAAAAAAAAGACAAAATGGTAAACGTTTTAAGGATAATCAAGAGCCAATGTTTACTTTAAATACTCAAGATCGGCATGGTATTGTCGTTGTTGGAGATTTACCAACTAGCTTTAAGGAAACTGGTCGTGTCTATGGAAGTGAGGGTTTATCTCCAACACTGACTACGATGCAAGGAGGAGATAAGATCCCCAAAATACTAATTCCAGAACCAATCCAATTTCTAAAAGTACGGGAAGCAACGAAAAAAGGATATGCTCAAGCAGAAATAGGAGATTCCATCAATTTGGAAAGACCAAGTTCTCAGTATCGTCGAGGTAGAGTTGGAAAAGGTATAGCGAATACGTTAACAACTAGTGGTCAAATGGGAGTAGTAGTGGCTAGCTATGAAGGAGAAGATAAACAAGTTTATCATGTAGCCGGTGTATTAATAGATGGACAATTTTACCGTCTGAGGATACGACGAATTACTCCTAAAGAGTGTTTTCGCTTGCAGGGTTTTCCTGATTGGGCTTTTGAAGCTGCTAGAAAAGTCTCTAGTAATAGTCAGCTCTATAAACAAGCTGGTAATAGTGTAACCGTTCCTGTGATTGCCGCAATCGCAAATAAATTAAAAGAAATAGAGGAAAAAGATGAAAGCATTAAATAAAGAATCAATACTAGATTGTGATGAATTAGAAACAGAATTACATGATGCAGAAATCAAACAACTGGATGAACAATTATTTTTGATGCCCAATTATCCATGTGAGTTTGAAGTGACATTTTTAGATGATTACCATAAAAAACACAACTACCCACTATTTTACGAATCCTATCTTCAAAACGTTATGGAATTCCTTGAAAGTCAAGACATAAAGAATGGAGTTGATGCCTTTGTAGATGATCATCAAAATCTCGTTTTTATTTTATATGGACAAGGTTATCGAGCAGAGGGAAAAGAGGGAATACTTACAACCCAAGTAACTGTAAAAGCTTATGATGAAGACAAGAAATCAATTAACTTCTCACATTCATTAGATTCCTTAATCGTCTCAGAATATCAAATTGAAGCGAATCAGTGGGAGGTCTCCCATGATTGATCTCTATCTAAGTAAAAATAGCCATAGAAATCAACTTCTTTTAGAATTCTTCCAAAACTATGGTATCGAAGTATCTTGCCATTCAGTTTCTGAAATGACAAAGGACAAATTAATTGAGATGATGAGCTATTCTTCAGATTGTTTTGAGTTTTTATCTCCCAATTTATTACGATTTAAGAACCGTGACAATCTAAGATTAACGGATTTCGTTGAGATGATTTTAAAAAATCCTGAACTAACCATCAGACTTCCTCTTGCGGTTTCAAATAAGCGAGTTTATCCAAATCTGAATTTGGAAGAGGCTAGAGCTTTATTGCCAAGGGATACGAAACAATTGATTTACATGGCACAAACACATTATTTATCTAACTAAAGGAGAAGCAATATGGCTGAACGATTTTGGGAGAACTTGTCCATTATTTTAGCTGAAAGAAATATCAGCTGGATTGAGTTAACCAGAAAAATGTTTGCGGGAGAGTTTCACTATCCAAGTGAATTGAATCGTTTGTATCAAAAAATTCGGCACTACAAGGTGGAACAACGAATGCCTCAAAGTCCATGGGTAGAAAGGATTGTGCAGGTATTAGATTTAGATTATGAAGATTTATTTCGGAGGTAACTATGAAAAGAATAATTCCAGTTTATATATTCCAACAAGTAAATATCCTATTGGTATCTCTATACTTACTGAAATTTCTTTGTAGCGGTGAGTTAACTATACTACAGATTCTCTATTGTGGGTCGCTCATTTCTTTTTTATGGATGTATGGTCAACGTAAACAAGCGCATAAAATCGATATGAAAACTAGGATGAAATGGCTTGGTGTTGGATTTGTTAGCCTACTGATTATAAGTCTATGTTTTAGCCTGATTCATGCTCAAGGAAGTACGAATCAAGCAAACTTAATTGGCATTCAACATCAAGTTCCTTGGTTTTCATTTTTATTGTTCTTAATCAATGCGAGTATGGTTGAAGAATTTCTGTATCGAGAAATTTTATGGAACTTGGTTAGAAAATTAGATATTCGAGTTGCTTTGACAAGCGTTTTATTTGCCTTAGCACATCATCCTGGAACCATTCTAGCTTGGTGTTTGTATGTTTCACTTGGGATGTTTTTAGGGATGGTGCGCTATAAATCTGATTTATGGGGCAGTATGGAGCTACATTTGGTGTGGAACCTACTAGTTTATAGTTTGCTGCTTGTTTAGGGAAATGAAAAGCTAACGTTATTTCATAATGTTAGTCTTTTATTTCAAAATCTTTGTTTAGTATGAATTTAGCTCGACAGAAAAATTAGAAATGTGATAAAAATTTCAACTACTCTTATCTATAATAAAGCTACCTGTTCTTTGAAAATTGAATCCACTCCGTCTTGATTAGCGTGCCTGTGTAAGTAGGGACTGAGAGTATTTCCCTGTGAAGGGCAACTGGCACAAGACGTGTGTGAGAATTTTCTAACAGACACGGAGTTTATCGTTACCAGACTTAAACGATGCGACAAACTAGATAAAGGAGTTAATCATGAAGGTAGTAAACTTGTATGATTTGAAACAAATGGGAAATAAAGGTGGTTGTACCATCCAATTGATTCATCACTTTCCCTTTGGTATGGGCTTAGGACATCTCAAAAAAGACTACATTGAATTTAAACGTGTTGGTATCATTGATGGGAAAGCAGTAGAAGTTACTCTTCGAGAACCTTATTCGAGAGATCTACTGCAGGTTGTCAAGTCGATTAAGCAACGTCAGAAATTGATAGCTTATCGTTATAAAGAAGGAAAGCTGCTATTTGTTAAGAAGGAGGCATCAGATGTCCTCTGAACAACAGGAACGAATGGCAGTTCAATATGCAGAGCGTAGTCTTTTATTTACTGTCAAAAGTCTCTTAAAGATTCTAGAATGGTCCAGACGTCAGGCTCTAGCACAAGATTCTGCCTATAAGATAGGGGTGCAGAAATTAGAAGAATTGCTACAATCTCCTTATTCGATTGATACGATTAATCTGAAAAAAGATTTTTTAGACAAACCAATTGATATAGAGAAATTTAAAGCTTTTTTAGAAAAAGAAGAGATTCCTTTGGCCATCGCTTGGCAAGGGGATTCTCTGCATTTCTACACGAAAGACCGTTCGATTCTGGACAATCATTTAGACTATCTGTTAGAAAAAATGGTCAATGATCCGGAGAAATTAGCTGATTTTACTATGGATAAGTCATTAGACGATGCAATTGATGAGGCTAAATCCCAAATTACCTTTGCACAAGAAGGAGCCGTCAAACAGAAAGAGATGGTGAGATAATGTACAGTGGAAAGAAATTCCTACTATTCTCACTGTTAGGTATCTTTCTAGGCTATCTTTTTCATCGTTTGACGCTTTTGTATGATTCCTATACTGGAAATACATTAGATAAATGGACTCATCTTCTAATGGAAGGTCAAGATGAAGTTCTTCAGTCGCCATGGAATGTTTCCTTTACTGGAAAATCCAGTGCTTTTTTTCTACTAGGCTTTGTGATGATGTTGCTGGTTTATCTCTATCTAGAGACTGGTAAAAAACAATACCGAGAAGGGGTAGAATACGGGAGCGCCCGTTTTGGAACTCTAAAAGAAAAGAAGCTCTTTTACGGTAAGGAATTTTCTCATGATACGATCTTAGCACAAGATGTTCGTTTGACATTATTAGATAAAAAACCACCCCAATATGATAGAAATAAGAATATAGCGGTAATCGGAGGTTCAGGAAGTGGGAAGACATTTCGCTTTGTAAAACCCAATCTGATTCAGATGAATAGTTCCAATATTGTCGTGGATCCTAAAGATCACTTAGCTGAGAAAACAGGAAGACTCTTTTTGGAACATGGCTACCAAGTAAAGGTGCTAGATTTAGTCAATATGAAGAACTCAGATGGCTTCAATCCTTTTCGCTATATAGAGACAGAAAACGATTTGAATCGCATGCTGACGGTTTATTTTAATAACACTAAAGGCTCTGGCTCCCGTAGTGATCCATTTTGGGATGAAGCTTCTATGACTTTGGTACGAGCTTTAGCCTCCTACTTGGTCGATTTCTATAACCCACCTAAAACAAGAGAACAGCTCATAGAAGAAAGTCGTTTGAGTCAAACAGAATACCAAAACTTGTTGAAACGTCAAAAAAAAGAAGTGGAAGAGCGAAAAAAACGAGGGCGTTATCCAAGTTTTGCTGAAATTTCAAAACTCATTAAACACTTATCCAAAGGTGAAAATCAGGAAAAAAGTGTCTTAGAAATTCTATTTGAAAATTATGCTAAAAAGTATGGGACTGAAAATTTTACCATGCGAAATTGGGCAGATTTTCAAAATTATAAGGACAAGACACTAGATTCTGTTATAGCTGTAACCACTGCTAAATTTGCCCTCTTTAATATTCAAAGTGTCATGGATTTGACCAAAAGAGATACACTTGATATGAAGACATGGGGGAAGGAAAAATCAATGGTCTACTTAGTTATCCCTGATAACGATAGTACCTTCCGCTTTCTTTCAGCCCTCTTTTTTTCAACCGTATTTCAAACCTTAACAAGACAAGCAGATATTGATTTTAAGGGGCAATTACCTCTTCATGTGAGAGTCTACTTAGATGAATTCGCAAATATCGGAGAAATCCCAGATTTTGCTGAACAAACCTCAACAGTTCGCTCTCGGAACATGAGTCTCGTTCCTATTCTACAAAATATTGCCCAACTTCAAGGGCTCTATAAAGAAAAAGAAGCATGGAAAACCATTTTGGGGAACTGTGATAGCTTAGTCTACTTAGGTGGGAATGATGAAGATACCTTTAAATTTATGAGTGGCTTACTCGGTAAACAAACCATTGATGTTCGAAATACTAGTCGTTCCTTTGGCCAGACAGGTTCAGGTTCCCTTTCTCATCAAAAGATTGCTCGTGATTTAATGACACCCGATGAGGTTGGAAATATGAAACGGCATGAATGCTTGGTTCGAATTGCCAATATGCCTGTCTTTAAAAGCAAAAAATACAATTCCACTAAGCATCCAAACTGGAAGTACCTAGCCAATCAAGAAACAGATGAACGGTGGTGGAACTATCAAATCAATCCTTTGAATCAAAGACAAGAAAATCATCTTGAAGGCCTTAGAATTCGTGATCTAACTTTTGAATCTAGTTTAAAATAAAAATAGAAAAGAGGAAATAGATGATTACGCATTTTAAAGGTTTTGTTTATGGAGTAGACGCAAGTGCTATGTTTGCACAAGCTATGTCTTTGTTACAGAAGGGATTGATTGCGGTTGGTGCCTTTCTCGTTGTTGTGGGGATTGTCAACCTTGCAACCAACATTAAAGATGGTGGACCAGGTGTTCGGAATGCCATTCTGGAAATTGTCGGTGGTGTTATGGTAGGGGCTGCTGGAGCCTTTGTAACTCAAATTTCAATTTAGGAGGATAAACAATGACATGAATCTTAGTTTAGTCTCACCCTTTGTTTACCTTGCATCTGAAAAAATATCAGCTGAAAATTTATTTGAAGGATTTAATGTAGATTTACAATCTACGGTAGATCTGATTAAATCTCTATCTAGCTACAATCCAACCGTTTGGACTTATATGTCTAGTATTACTAAAAGTGTCATGCAGCCTCTTGGAGTTGCGATTTTATCAGTTGTTCTCATCTTAGAATTTTCGAAGATGGCAAAGAAAATTGCTAACTCTGGTGGAGCGATGACCTTTGAAGCATTAGCGCCGATGTTGATTAGTTATATTATGGTCGCAGTTGTAATTACCAATACTACCGTTATTGTAGAAGCTATCATCGGGATTGCGAGTCATGCCATTGAACAAGTGGCTTCGATTGTGGCTCACGGTGGGGCAAAGTATGATACCATCTCTGGATTAAAAGGGTCAGGATTTATTGGCCGCATGATTGTGGGCTTTTTCGCCCTCCTTATCTGGCTAGTTCGGATAGTAAGTGCAGCCATGGTCAATCTTTTGGTATCCATTCGATTTATTCAACTCTACCTTATGATTCCATTTGCCCCTCTTACGATTCCAACATTTTTAAGTGATGAGTGGAAGTCTATTGGTATTGGCTATTTAAAAAATATTATGGTCTATGCGGTACAAGGGGTTCTCATTTTTCTGATTGTTTCTCTTGTTCCTTTATTTGAATCTGCTGGGAAAATAGCTGTTTCAAATGGTGCAGGAGTCTTGCAATCACTTGCGATTATGTTCGGTAGTTTGGTACAAGCTATCTTACTGATTATTGCCCTCGTTGGTTCTCAACGTACGGCTCGCTCAATCTTAGGTATGTAATTAGATAAAGGCTAGGAAGTGATTGCTTCTTAGCCTTTTTAGAAAGGAAAGTCATGAATACACGTGTCTTTAAAGACATCTCAAAATACCAACACAGGGCTTGGTTAGGTTTCACCACAAGACAAATCATATTTGTTTTACCAGCCTTTATTGTCACAATTATTGTTTTGGGCTTGAATCTCTTTTTCTGGCAATTTGGAGATTGGTTTGTTTACGGTTTTGTGTTTGCCTTTACCATCCCCCTCATGCTCTTTGGAGTCTATAAACCCAATGATTTATATTTTGAACATTATTTGAAATACCGTCTTCATTTTGAACTAACGGTTCCCCTACGCACAATTACAGGAAAGAAAGGATCTGAACATGAAAAGAAAATCAAATACATTAAAGAAACAAAAAGCTTCAATGACTAATAAAAAGGAAGAAGTTAAAGGAAAAAAAGAGGAAGTGTTACCCTCTACGGCTAATACTCTTTCCTATCAAGCCCTGTATCAAAATGGTCTGATGCAGGTAAAAGAAGATTATTTCTCACAAAGCTATTTACTTGGTGATGTCAATTACCAAACTGTTGGTTTAGAAGATAAAGGCGCAATCATTGAGAAGTATTCTGATTTGATTAACTCTTTAGACGACCAAACCAACTTCCAATTGACTATCTTTAATAAAAGATTAAATTTAGAAAAGTTTAGACAAAGTGTTTTGTATGAGGAAAAAGAAGATGGATATGATAGCTATCGTCAAGAATTGAATCGAATGATGAATCAGAATTTAGACAGTGGTGAAAATAATTTTTCAGCTGTGAAACTGATTAGCTTTGGTAGAAAGGATTCTAATCCCAAACAAGCCTATCGTTCCTTGTCTCAAATAGGCGAATATTTCAAGAGTGGTTTCTCAGAAATTGATGCACGATTTGAATCCTTGGCTGGAGAAGAACGGGTGAACTTGTTGGCCGATATGCTTAGAGGAGAACACCATCTTCCTTTTTCTTACCGTGATTTAACGAGATCTGGTCAGACAACTCGTCACTTCATAGCCCCTAACCTTTTAGATTTTAAAAACAAGAATTACCTACAAATCAATGACCGCTTATTGCAGATTGTCTATGTGAGAGACTACGGCATGGAATTAGGTGATCAGTTTATCCGAGACCTCATGCAAGGAGATTTGGAATTGATAGTGAGCCTTCATGCTCAAAGTTCGACCAAGGCGGATGCCATGAAGAAACTACGAACAAAGAAGACCTTAATGGAATCCCAAAAGATTGGGGAACAACAAAAACTTGCTCGTACAGGTATCTATTTGGAAAAAGTAGGCCATGTTTTAGAAAGCAATATTGATGAAGCTGAGGAACTCTTAAAAACCATGACCGAGACAGGAGATAAACTATTTCAAACAGTCTTCTTGATTGGTGTTTTTGGTCAGGATGAAGAAGAACTTAAACAAGCTCTAGACACGATTCAACAAGTGGCTGGCTCAAATGACCTAATGATTGATAAACTTCCATATATGCAAGAAGCAGCCTTTAATAGTTTGCTGCCATTTGGTTGTGATTTTTTAGAGGGTGTATCACGGAGTTTATTAACGTCCAATGTAGCAGTGAATTCTCCATGGACTTCAGTAGACTTACAAGACCGCAGTGGGAAATATTACGGTATCAATCAAATCTCAAGCAATATTATTACCATTGATCGCAGCCTATTAAATACACCGTCTGGTCTGATTTTAGGGACATCTGGAGCTGGGAAAGGGATGGCAACCAAGCATGAAATTATCACGACCAAAATCAAAGAATCTGGTGAAAATACTGAAATTATCATTGTGGATCCAGAAGCAGAGTACAGTGTCATTGGACGGGCTTTTGGTGGAGAAATGATTGATATTGCGCCAGATTCCCAAACCTATCTCAATGTCCTTGACTTGTCTGAGGAAAATATGGATGAAGATCCTGTAAAGGTAAAATCAGAATTTCTTTTATCCTTTATCGGCAAGTTATTGGATAGGAAAATGGATGGGAGAGAAAAATCGATTATCGACCGAGTTACCAGACTCACCTATCAGTCATTTAAAGAGCCTTCTTTGGAAGAATGGGTTTTTGTCTTGAGTCAACAGCCAGAAGAAGAAGCGCAGAATTTGGCACTTGATATGGAACTGTATGTCGAAGGTTCTCTTGATATTTTTTCTCATAAGACCAATATTCAGACAGGATCTAACTTCTTAATCTATAACGTTAAAAAGTTAGGAGATGAGCTGAAACAAATCGCTCTTATGGTTGTTTTTGATCAGATATGGAATCGTGTCGTTCGGAACCAAAAATTAGGGAAGAAGACCTGGATTTATTTTGATGAAATGCAGCTTCTCTTATTAGATAAATATGCCAGTGATTTCTTCTTTAAATTATGGAGTCGTGTCAGAAAATATGGAGCTAGTCCGACTGGGATAACCCAAAATGTCGAAACCTTATTGTTAGATCCAAACGGTAGACGGATTATTGCAAATAGTGAATTTATGATTCTCCTCAAGCAAGCAAAAAATGACAGAGAAGAACTGGTTCAACTCTTAGGCTTGTCAAAAGAACTCGAAAAATACTTAGTCAATCCAGAAAAAGGGGCAGGACTAATAAAAGCTGGTTCAGTTGTCGTTCCCTTTAAAAATAAGATTCCTCAAGGTACACAATTGTTTGATATCATGAGTACGGATCCTGATAAAATGGCTTCTAATTAAGGGGAAGGTAAATGAAGGATAAAAGAGAAATCATACGTGCACGAAAGGCATTTAGAAGAAGTCTAAAAGATGAGAAGAAATTCTTGAAACAAGGAAAGAAGGAGGTGAAGAAACAAAAAAAAGATTCCGCTGTACTGGATGAAAAAGCATGGAAAAAAGAGATAAAGCAAAAGCTAGAGGAGATGAGAGAAGCTTCAAAGGAGAGAGTAAAACAAGCAAATGAAGACTACAATCATATTCTTCAAAATAGTCCTCCATCTTTTTTGAATCGCAAAGAATTAAGAGACAGACGATTACCTCATGCTAGGAAACGATTGAAAATAGCCAAGAAGCAATTTAGAGAAGCCAAGGTAGAAGCAAAAGAAGAAAGAAAAGAGAGTCGTAAAGAAAGAAAAACCAATCAAAAATTTCTCTACGGTCAGGAATCGAAACAAAAATCTAATTTTTTCTTTCAAGGGAAGAGTTTAGAAGAATTAAAAGCTAAGAAAGAAGTCAAGGCCGCAAAAGAGAATCTAAAATCTACTAAACAAGCCTATAAGTCCAAAAAAGTCAGTAGGAAAGCCAAAACTTTTCTTTATGTCCTTGGACGTGAAGGTGGAGAGTTAGCTTCAGAAAATGAAGATTTAGAAGGCTATCGCACACTTCAAGAGACCATTAGAAAAGGGAAACGCTACAGTCGGCTTTCTTATAATCTTGGGAAAGCTAGTGTCAAAACAGGACAAGCAACAGGTCGTTTTACCAAGAAAAGACTGACCAACACAAAAGAGCGATACCATCATTTTAAGGATGGAAAAGGATGGAAACTAGCGAAAGATAATCCAAGTTCCTTTAAAAATCGGTTTCGAAAATTAAAGAAACAAGGTCTTACAAGTGTCCGAAATATCTATCAAAAACTAAAAGCAGCCTTTTCCTTCTTTACATTTGCGGCTGGAAATCCTGCAACATGGATAGTTGGAGGATTAGTCTTTCTTCTCTTACTTATGATGAGCTTCTTTTTAGGATTTTCATCTGCTAGTTTGATTCAACAAGATGAATTTGAATTAACAAAAGCTTATACCCACCTAACTTGGGAAGATGCAGAACATACTCGCACAAATGACAAAGGCATTACCTATTACACAAAAGTTGATGATGTGATGGGGTATATGAACTTTAAATTCCATGACTATGAGTTAAACAAACCAGTTCACTTATTTAGTTCCGAAACTTACAAGGATTATCTGTCTACTTTGTGGCATGATTTAAACGATGGGGATGATTTGAAATCCATGCAAGACCTTTATGAAACTCCTAAGTATAAACTATCGAAAGACGATCAAGAGGAAATGAAGGAACTAAAAGAAGAAGGTGTGTATGCTTCCATGCAGGAATTGGACAATCCATTTGAGGGGAAAAGCAACGAAGATAGTCTGACCATGACTTATCGTTATGGATACTATGATTTAGACGGAAAACCTACCCTTCAGGAGTACATTCTACTAGAAGCGAAGGCTCACCAAAGGATTGTCGCACCAATGGATGGGGTCGTATCACTAGATGGTGACAATATAATTCTCACTAATGGAAAAGGAGAGAATGAGAGTCGATTGACCTTGTATTCTATTCATAATGGCCGTGCAATTGAGGGTACAAGAGTCCTAACGGGTGATATTATTGGTGAAACATCAGACGATACAGGTTTGAAAGTTTCCTATCAAAAGTATAAGAACAAGAAAGAAAAATTGGTGTATGTCAATCCGCAATTTTATTTTCCCAAAGTCATTCAACTTCAGACAACTATCTTACCTGCCATTGGTCAGTTTGGTGGGGATGAGTTTGAACGAGCAAAACATATTTATGAGTTTTTGAAATCTCAAGGGGCAAGTCCCCAAGCCATTGCGGCTATTTTAGGAAATTGGTCGGTAGAGTCTTCTATCAATCCTAAACGAGCTGAAGGGGATTATTTATCTCCTCCAGTTGGCGCTACCGATTCCTCATGGGATGATGAAAGCTGGTTAGCGATTGGAGGTCCAGCCATTTATAGTGGTGCTTATCCTAATATTCTTCATAGAGGTTTGGGTTTAGGGCAATGGACGGATACTGCAGATGGTTCAACACGTCATACAGCTTTATTGAATTATGCAAGCATCCAAAATAAGAAATGGTATGATTTAGACCTCCAACTTGATTTTATGCTTCACGGGGATAGTCCTTACTATCAAAGTTGGTTAAAGGACTTCTTTAAAAATACGGGCAGTGCAGCCAATCTGGCCCAACTCTTCCTTACCTATTGGGAGGGAAATTCTGGTGACAAACTACTGGAAAGACAAACTAGAGCCACGGAATGGTATTACCAAATTGAAAAAGGCTTTAGCCAAACAAATGGAGGACAGGCAAAGAGTGACCCGCAATCCCTTGAAGGGGTTCGTGGAGACTTGTATGAGCATTCTGTTCCTGGTGGTGGAGATGGTATGGCCTATGCCTATGGACAATGTACATGGGGTGTTGCGGCTCGTATGAATCAGTTAGGCTTAAAATTAAAAGGTAGAAATGGAGAAAAGATTTCGATCATTAATACCATGGGAAATGGTCAGGACTGGGTTGCGACAGCTTCAAGTCTTGGAGGGGAAACGGGCTCTATACCAAGATCAGGTGCTATTGTTTCTTTTGTAGGAGGTACACATGGCACACCAGCAGACTATGGTCATGTGGCTTTTGTAGAGAAAGTCTATGATGATGGTTCTTTCCTTGTGTCTGAAACCAACTATGGTGCCAACCCTAACTATACCTTTAGAAAAATCTCGCAAGCAGATAGTGCCATCAGTTTTGCTTATACGGTGAAATCATAACCACCCGTCTAACGGGTGGTTTGCACCAGGGCTATAAGCCCAAATCACCAGCCAGCGCCTAAAGACGCT